>NZ_JAFCUK010000007.1:0-177883 GCF_049896485.1 Sphingomonas sp. DC4900 | reverse complement strand
TCGACCGTGACTTTGCCGTCGACCTTGCCGACGTTAACGATCGCCATCTCGCGGCGTTCGAGGAAGGGGTGGCCCGCCGCCGACGCCGGCTCGGTCTGGTCGGGCAGCTTGACGCTGCCACTCGCCACCGCGGCGCCGCCGATCACGAACCGCTCGGCATGCGTGTAGTTCAACACGCACTCGCCGTCGCGGAACAGCCCCTGAATCAGATAACGGTCGCGCAGCTCGTCGTTCGACACGCACTCCATCATGTCCGGATGCGTCGCGTAATAGGTCCGGTCGTACATCAGTGATTGTCCTTGGTAAGCGGCAGGTCGAGCCCCAGCCGGTAGATGCGGTTGGCGTTGCCGGCGAACAGCGCGCGGCGGTCGCTATCGCCCAGATCCATGACGACGGCATGGCACGCCTCCATCTGCGCGTCGAGACTGCCGAACAGGCGGTCGGTCGGCAGGTCGCTCGCGACCATCGCCCGCTCCGGGCCGAACAGGTCGATGACGGTGCGCACCGTGTCGCGCACGAACGCCGCATCCCAGTCGCGCCTTGCAAACCCGAAGCCCGACAGCTTCACCGCCACCTGAGGACAGGCGGCCAGCGCGGTCAGGCCGCGACGCCATTCACCGTAACCGTCAGCGTCGCTCAACACCGCCATGCCGGCATGATTGACGATCACCGGCACCTCCGGGTGGCGTGCGGCAAGCGCCGCCATCGCCGGTATCTGCCCCGGATAGCATTGCAGGTCGAACGACAGGCCATGCCGCGCCAGCGCCGCAAAACCGCGCTGCCACGCATCGTCCTGCGTCACGTCACGCGGGGTATAGCTGCGCTGCGGATCGGCGTGCCAGTTGACGATATGGCGGATGCCCCGCACCCGCGGGTGGCGTGCATGGGCGGCAAGCACCGTCTCCACCTCGGGATCGTCAAGCGCCGCGAAGGCGACGATGCCGGTCGGCAGCCCATCCGCCTCCGCCAACCCCTCCAGCCATTCGGTCTCGGCGAGCGCATCTGCGGGATCGGCTCCGGCATCGACATGCACCGCGCCGACGACGTTCCACCGCGCCATCTCGCGCCGGTAATCCGCGGGCAGATAGGTGCTGGCGATCGGCTCGACCGATCCGTTCGGGCCATCGTCGGCGAAGGGCGGGGTCAGCCACGGATAGCGCAGCCGCGCGAGGTCCCACAGATGGATGTGCGCGTCGACGAACGGAATCGCCGTATCGTCGCCCGCATGCGCCATCAGTAGGTCGTCCGCCCGCCCGACGTGTCGAAGGTCGACGCGGTGGTGAAGCTGCATTCCTCGCTGGCCATGAAGCAGACCATCGCCGCGCTTTCCGCGACTTCGCCCAGCCGCCCCATCGGGATCTTGCCGCGCATATAATCGACCTGGCTTTGCGGCAGCTGTGCGAGGATCGGGCTCTCGAACGTCGCCGGGGTCAGCGCATTGGCGATGACGCCCTTGCCCGCCAGTTCCTTGCCCAAGGATTTGGTGAGGCCGATCACGCCCGCCTTGGTGGCCGAATAGGCCGAGGCGTTGGGGTTGCCCTCTTTGCCCGCGACGGACGCGACGTTGACGATCCGGCCATAGCCGTTGGCGACGAGATGCGGCACCACCGCGCGGCAGCAATAGAACAGGCCGTTCAGGTTGATGTCGACGACGCGCAGCCAGCTGTCGATCGGGTATTGATCGACCGATGCGGTCGCGCCCGTAATCCCCGCCGAGCAGACGAGGATGTCGACCTTCCCCAATGCCGCAACGGTGGCGTCGGTTGCGCGGGCGACGGCGGCGGCGTCCGATACGTCGAACGCCTCGATATGCGTCGCGCCGATCGCCGCCTGGGTTTCGGCGAGGCGGTCGGCATCGACGTCCCACAAGGCAACGCGGCCGCCTTCCTCGACGATCCGCTTGGCGACCGCGCAGCCGAGACCCGACGCGCCGCCGGTGACGATCGCGGTGCGGCCGGCGAAGCGGCCTGCGTAGCTGGTCACGCGGGCAGCTCCATCGCGAAGGGGACGCAGGTCTGGCGCTGTTCGCCAAGGCCGGTGATGCCGAGGTGCATCGTATCGCCCGCCTTAAGGAAAATCTTGTCGGGCTTCTGCCCCTCGCCCACGCCCGGCGGCGTGCCGGTGATCAGCAGGTCGCCGGGATGCAACGTAATGAAGCGACTGACATAGGCGATACATTCGGCGACCGGGAAGATCATCGTCGCCGTATTGCCGGTCTGCATCCGCTTGCCGTTGACGTCGAGGAACATGTCCAGCCTTTGGCAGTCGCCGACCTCGTCCGCCGTCACCAGCCACGGGCCCACCGGGCCGAAGGTGTCGCAACCCTTGCCCTTGTCCCACTGGCTGCCGAGTTCCTTCTGGAACGCGCGCTCCGACACGTCGTTGGCCAGCACATAACCGGCGACATGATCGAGTGCATCCGCCTGTTCGACGTAGCGGCAGGTCTTGCCGATGACGATGCCCAGCTCGACTTCCCAGTCGGTCTTTTGCGAATCCCTGGGGATCATCACCGGATCGTTCGGCCCGGTCAGGCACGAGATCGCCTTGGTGAAGAAGATCGGCTCGGGCGGCGGTTCCAGACCCGCCTCCTTGGCGTGGTCGGCATAGTTCAGGCCGATCGCGATGAACTTGCCGATCCCGGCGACCGGCACGCCGTAGCGCGGGTTACCCTCGACCAGCGGCAAGGTGGCGGGATCGATTTCGGCGAGACGCGCCAGCGCCTCGGGCGTGACTTCGGCGGGCGTCACATCGGCGATCACGCCCGACAGGTCGCGGATGCGGCCATCCGTATCGATCAGGCCGGGCTTTTCGGCACCGCGGGTGCCGTAACGACAGAGCTTCATGGGACAAATCCTCAGTGCGTATAGGGGCGGTGCAGCGGCACGTCGGCGTTCAGCTCGACGCCGAAGCCGGGCTTGTCGAGCGCGCTCGCGCGGATGCGACCGTTCTGCGGCACCGGTTCGCCCAGCAGCTGCGGCGCGAACATCGGCACCACTTCGGTCGGGCCGGGGTGCATCATCAGGAATTCGGCGAAGGGCGAATTGTGCCGGGTGATGACGAAGTGATAGCTGTAGACCGATGATCCGTGCGGGATCATCATCACGCCGCGGCTGTCGGCGTAATTGGCGATCTTGATCAGTTCGGTCACGCCGCCGCACCAGCCCACGTCCGGCTGGATGATGTCGCAGCAGCCCATGTCGATCAGCATGCGGAAACCCCAGCGCGTCGCCTCATGCTCGCCGGTGGTGACGAGCAGCCCCGGCGGTGCCTTCTTGCGCAATTCGGCATAGGCCCAGTAATCGTCGGGGCTGAGCGCCTCCTCGATCCACTTGAGCCCGCATTCGTTCCAGGCCCGGTGCGCGAGCCGGGTGGCATAATCCAGGTCGAGCGCCATCCAGCAGTCGTACATCAGCCAGAAATCGTCGCCGCATTTGCTACGCATATCGGCGAGCAGCGCGATGTTCTTCTCCATCCCCTCCAGCCCCTCGGCCGGGCCGTGATGGAGCGGCAGCTTGCCGCCGATGAAGCCCAGTTCCTTGGCGACATCGGGCCGCGCACCGGTGGCATAGAATTGCAGCTCGTCACGCACCGCGCCGCCCAGCATGTGATAGACCGGCTCACCGCGCAGCTTGCCGAGCAAATCCCATAGCGCCAGGTCGACGCCGGAGATCGCGTTCACCACCAGCCCCTTGCGGCCATAATATTGGGTCGAGAAATACATCTGGTCCCAGATCTTCTCGACCTCGTGCGGGCTGCGGCCTTCGAGGAAGCGGGCAAGATGCTTTTCGACGATATAGGCGGCGGGCTCGCCCCCCGTCGTCACTGCGAAGCCGATCGTGCCGTCTTCCGCCTCGATTTCGACCACCAAAGTGCCCAGCACATTGATGCCGAAGCTCTGCCGCGACTGGCGATATTCGGGATAGCGGCTCATCGGCGTGGCGATGTGATCGTCGATCCAGTGGCCCGCGCCCTGATCGTGATAATCGGCCCCCGCCCCGCGCGCGACAAAGGCGCGGACATGCTTGATCTTCGACAACGCCACGGCAAGCCCCTCTGCCCGGTTTACTTTCTCACTTTATGGGATAGGATACTAGCTAGTGAGACTCCGGGCGTCAATCGGCTCTTTGGCTGAAATGGCACCGGGACTACAGCACAATGGATCGACAGAGAGGAATGCGATGAAACTGCTCGAAGGCAAGACGGTGGTCGTCACCGGCGCCTCCACCGGCATCGGCCGCGCCATCGCCATCGGCGCAGCGCAGCATGGCGCGGACGTCGCGATCAACTTCGCGCGCGACACGGACGGCGCGGCGCAATGCATCGCGGGGATCGAAGCCGCCGGCCAGCGTGGGCTTGCGATCCAGGGCGACGTCGCCGACCCTGCCACCGCGACCGACTTCATTGCGCAGGCGGTGCAGGCGTTCGGCAAGGTCGACGTGATGGTGTCGAACGCCGGCATCTGCCCGTTCCACAGCTTCCTCGACATGCCGGTCGAGACGTTCGAACGCACGATGCGCGTCAACCTGCACGGCGGCTATTATATGTGCCAGGCGGCGGCGCGGCAGATGGTCGATCAAGGCCATGGCGGGTCGATCATCGCCGTCTCCTCCATTTCGGCGCTCGTCGGGGGCGAATTCCAGACGCATTACACCCCGACCAAGGCGGGGCTCCATTCGCTGATGCAGTCCGCCGCCATCGCGCTGGGCCGGCACAATATCCGCTGCAATTCGCTGCTGCCCGGCACCATCCTGACCGAGATCAACAAGGACGACCTCGCCGACGAGGAGAAGCGCACATATATGGAAGGGCGCGTGCCGCTTGGTCGGCTGGGCGTGCCGGAGGATATGGCGGGGCCCGCCGTTTTCCTCGCGTCCGACCTGGCGCGCTACGTCACCGGCGCGGCGTTGCTGGTCGATGGCGGCGCCTTCGTGAACCTGCAATAGGCGCAACCCTACCCCACCATCACGCCGCCTGTGCACGTCGCCGAGTTCGCACCGCGGATCCGGCGACGTGCGCAGGCGCATGGTCCGCACGCCGTCCGTTTTGGCCGCTGATTGGCGACAGACCCGGCGTTTTATCGCTCGACAGCGCCCCATGCGCCGGGCAAATAGTCCCATATTATGGCACGAGGACGCAGGTCGCTCGCGTCGCAGGAGAGCTCGACCATGCCCGCTTCCGCCGCCAAGGCCGCAACAGCCGATCCCAGCGAGGCAAAGGCTCCCTCCGGCAGCCAGACGCTGTTGCGGGGGCTCGACCTGATCGATGCGGTCGCCGATCGCCCGATCGCGCTCGCCGAACTCGCCAGCCGGCTCGGCCTGACGCGCAGCACGACGCACCGCCTCGCCAGCGCATTGATCGACCGCCGCTTCCTCACCTTCACGCCGCGCCAGGGCTATCGCCTGGGGCCGAAGCTGCTCGAACTGGGCTTCCTCGCGCAGCAGCAGGCCGACGTCGTCCAGATCGCGCGCGACCATATCGAGGCACTCGCGGCCGCGTCGGAGGATACGGTGCATCTCGGCGTCCGCGACCATGACCGCGCCCTGTATCTCGACAAGATCCCCGGCCGCCGCCGCGTCGAGATCAGCAGCCGCGTCGGCGACCGCCAGCCGATGACGTCGACCGGCCTCGGCAAGGCGCTGATGCTCGACGATCCCGAGCGGCAGTGGCAGCCGCATTTCGAGGCCGATCATAACACGGCCGATTACGACCTGTGGCTGTCGCGCATGCGGGGCTATGTCGGTCGCGGCTGCGCGTTCGACCTTGAGGAAAACGAAGACCAGATCCGCTGCGTCGCCGCCCCGATCCGCGATGCCAGCGGCCGCATCGTTGCCGCGATCAGCGTGTCGAGCGCCGCGCAATATATGTCCGACGATCGCATGACGACGCTGACCGACGAGGTGCTCGGCACCGCGCATGCGATCAGTCGCGACCTCGGCTGGCGCGACCCGGCACAGGGCTGACCCTTCTCAAATACCAATCACCGCTTGCACTATATGGGATAGTCTTCCATACCCTGCATCACGGCCGACAAGAGCCGTGGGTGACAGGAGGATGGGTGCATATGGCGACGGTGAAGCCACTGCTCGGGATCGCCGCGATCCTGCTGCCGCTGGCGGCCAGCGCCGCGGCGCAGGATCAGGCAAGCCCGATGCGTATCGTCATCGCCGGCGATTCGACCGCCAAGGATTACACTGCGCAGCAATATCCGCTGTCGGGCTGGGGCAGCCTATTGCGCTGCGCGGTCGGGCCCGAGGTGACGATCGACGATCGCGCCCAGGCGGGTCGCAGCACCAAGAGCTTCATGGCGGAAGGACGGCTCGACGCGATCGCGCGGACGCTGAAGCCGGGCGACACGCTGCTGATCCAGTTCGGCCATAACGACGCAAACCAGGCCAAGCCCGAACGCTACACGCCGATTCCCGATTACGAAGCGAACCTGAAGCATTTCATCGCGGTCGCGCGCATGGCGCATGCGCAGCCGGTGCTGATCACCCCGGTGACGCGCCGCGCCTTCAAGGACGGCCATGTCGTCCCGAGCTTCCCCGCCTATTCCGCCGCCGCCAAACGCGTCGCGGACGAAACCAAAGTGCCGCTGATCGACCTTGCCGCGCTGTCCGAACGCTGGATCGACGCGCTGGGGCCGGACGGGTCGAAACGCTATTACCTCCATTACGCCAAGGGTGAGGGGCTGCCCGGCTATAAGGACGCAGTCGACGACGACACGCACTTCAGCGAGCTGGGCGCGCGCCGCATCGCCGATCTGGTCGCGGGCGGTCTCGCCGCGACCGGCCTGCCGATCGCGGGCCATATCCTGAAGGACCGTCCGGCCCTGCGCCGCGATACGCCCGCGGGCGGCCCGTCGTGTACGCTCTGACCGCCTTGGCGGCTGCGGTGGCGGTGGTTGCGCCCGCCGCCATGCCTGCGCGCACCTATGTCTTAGTCGGCACGACCCGCGATCCCGCCGCGATCCGTGTCGCGCCCGGCCGGGCCTATGCCGACGGGTTCGGCTATGAGGCCGATCCCCATCTCTTCTCGATTGCGGCGGCACCGGGCAATTATGCGGTGACGGTCACGCTGGGCGATCCCGCCCGCGCGACCGATACGACGATCAAGGCGGAGAACCGCCGCCTGATGCTCGACGCGGTCCGCACGCGTCCCGGCGAAATCGTCACGCGGCGGTTCATCGTGAACGTCCGCAACCCCCAGCTGGCACCGCCGCCCGCCAACGCGCCCGGCGGCAGTGCGGTGCGCCTGAAGCCCCGCGAGCTCGGCGCGCTCAATTGGGATGACCGGCTGACGATCGAGGTGCTGGGCCACGCGCCCGGCCTGCGCACCGTATCGATCGCGCCCGTCGACGTGCCGACGCTGTTCCTGCTTGGCGATTCCACCGTCACCGATCAGCCCGCGGAGCCCGCGGCGAGCTGGGGCCAGATGCTCCCCGCGTTCCTGGCGCCCGAGATCGCCGTCGCCAACCATGCGGAGTCGGGCGAGACGCTGAAATCCTTCTTGACCGAGCTGCGGCTCGACAAGGTGCTGGCGAGCGCGAAACCCGGCGACATCGCGATGATCCAGTTCGGCCACAACGACCAGAAGGCGCAGTGGCCGCAGACCTATGCCGATGCGGCGACGACCTATCGCGACTATCTGCGCACCTATATTGCCGAGCTGCGCCGGCGCGGCGTCACCCCGGTGCTCGTCACCTCACCCGAGCGGCGGATGTGGACCGCCGACGGCCATATCCGCCCGACGCTCGCCGATTATGCCGCCGCGGTTCGCGCCGTCGGTGGGGAAACGCAGACGCCGGTCATCGACCTCAACGCCGCCTCGATCCGTGTCTACGAGGCGCTGGGGCGGACGCGCGCGCCGCTCGCGTTCAACGACGACGGTCGCGACGCGACGCATCACGACAATTATGGCGCCTGGGTGCTCGCGCATATCGTCGCCGATGCCGCGCGGCGACAGGTGCCCGCGCTCGCCCGCCTGGTGCGCCGCGACCTGACCCCGCTCGACCCCACCCAGCCGCCTGCGCCCAAAGCCTTCCGCCTCGCCGCCAGCGGCGCGCACAGCACGCAACGCCCGGCAGGAAACTGACATGCCATTGGACCGCCGCACCCTGATCGCCGCCGGCCTGTCGCTCGCCGCGACGCCGCGCGTGGCGCTCGCCGCCCCCGCCGTCAGCCGCTTCCCGATCTGGCCCGCGACGCCGCCGGGCATGCCGACGCCGCCGGTCGCCGACGCATTCGTACTGCGCGCACCCGAGGGCCCGGCCGACAATATTGCCTGGCCGCATGTCGCGACGCCGATGCTGACCGTCTGCCCCGCGACGAAGCCGACCGGCGCGGCGGTGCTGCTGATCCCCGGCGGCGGCTATGCCCGCGTCGCGGTGGGGCGCGAGCCGTCCGCCGTGGCACGCTGGCTTGCGATGCAGGGCGTCACAGCGTTCGACCTGCTCTACCGCCTGCCCCACGACAATTGGGCGGCTGGCCCCGATGCGCCCTTGCAGGACGCCCAGCGCGCGCTGCGGGTGATCCGTTCGCGCGCACGGGAATGGGGCATCGATCCGACCAATATCGCTGCGATGGGCTTTTCGGCGGGCGGGCATCTCGCTGCGCGCCTCGCATCGCAGTCGGCACTCAAGACCTATGCGCCTGTAGACGCGGCGGACAGCCAGCCAACGACGATCAAGACCGTCGGCCTGTTCTTCCCGGTCATCACGATGACCGAAAGCTTCGCCCACGCTCAGTCGAAGCGCGAACTGCTCGGCAAAGCCCCCGACGCAGCGACCGCCGCACGCTACTCCGCCGAGCTGAACCTGTTCGTCGACATGCCGCCGACCTTCCTCGGCCATGCCGCCGACGATCCCGTCGTACCGGTCGCCAACAGCATCGCGATGTTCCAGGCGGTTCATGCCCTCCCCCGCCCGGCCGAACTCCACATCGTCGAAACCGGCGGCCACGGCCCTCGCCTGGTCGGCCCCGACGGCAAGCCCCACCCGTGGCTCGCGCGCTTCGCGACCTTCGCGCACCGCCACGGCCTCAACATTCCCGGAGACGACGCATGAGCCAGCCGATCGCATTCCGCATGATGCTGAAGCCCGGCATGGCGGAGGAATATCGCCGCCGCCACGACGCACTCTGGCCCGACCTTGCCGAGGCGCTGCGCGAGGCGGGAATCTACGATTATTCGATCTTCCTCGATGAAGAGACGAACGCGCTGTTCGCCGTCCTGCGCCTCCACCCCGACGACAAGCGCGACGCCCTGCCTGCTAAGCCGGTGATGCAGCGCTGGTGGGACTATATGGCCGACCTGATGGAGGTGCAGCCGGGCAACCGTCCGGTCGAGGCACCGCTGACGCCGATGTTCCACTTCGCATGAGCCTCACCGCCGCCCTGCTACTGGCCGGTGCCGCTGCGCCGCAGGCCGCGCCCGCGACCGAGGTACCGCGCGTCACCTTCGACAGCCGCTCGCTACGCATCGACGGCAAGCCGACGCTGATCTGGTCGAGCGAATTCCACCCCTTCCGCCTGCCCTCGCCCGATCTGTGGCGCGACATATTGCAGAAGATGAAGGTGAGCGGGTTCAACACGGTCGCCATCTATATCGATTGGGGATTCCACAGCCCGAAAAAGGGCGTCTACGATTTCAGCGGCATTCGCGATATCGACCGGCTGCTGTCCATGGCGCAGGAGGAGGGACTCTACGTCATCACCCGCGCCGGGCCCTATGTGAATGCCGAGCTGTCGCGCGGTGGCTTTCCGGGCTGGCTCGTCAATCAGCCGGGCAAGGCGCGCACCGACGATTCCGAATATCTCGCGGCGGTCGACGAATGGCTCGATCGGATCAACCCGATCATCGCACGCCACCAACTGGAGCGCGGCGGCAGCGTCATCCTGCACCAGATCGAGAACGAACTGGCGCTGACCACGCCCGCGCAGAGCCGCTACATGCAGCATCTGTACGACAAGGCCCGCGCCGACGGCATCACCGTGCCGATGTTCCACAACGACCAGGGCCGCAACGGCTATTGGGTGCCCAAGAGCTCCAACGTGCCGCTGACCGTGCCGGGGCCACAGGAGCTCTACGCGTTCGACGGCTATCCCGGCGGCGTGTGCGGCGTCGACAACAAGCCGACCAAGGGCGCGCCCGCCCCCGACTGGGGTCTCTATGGCCCTGGCGGCGCGAAGGGCGGCGCCAGCGCCTCGCCCAAGACCCCCGGCTTCATCGCCGAGTTCGGCGGCGGCTGGTTCGACTATTGGGGGTCGAACGGCATGTATCCGTGCAACGCGATCCAGCGCGGCAGCGGATACCAGCGCGTCTTCTACGGCACCAACATCGCCAACGGCATCGCGATCCAGAGCATCTATATGGGCTATGGCGGCACCAGCTGGGGATGGCTGCCCGCGCCGGTGGTCTATACCTCCTACGATTACGGATCGGCGATCGACGAGGCGCGCAATCTGCGGCCCAAGGCGCTGGAGCTGAAGCAGATCGGCCAGTTCTTGGCTGCTGTGCCCGACCTCGCCCGGCTGGAGAAGGCCCCGCCGGTCACAGTGACGGGCAGCGAGGCGGTGCAGGTCTATCACGACCGCAATCCCGACAGCGACGCGCGCCTGCTGTTCGTCGCGCCCAAGCCGTCCAACGCGACCGGCGACGCGCGCTTCACCATCACCGCCGACCTGCCCGATGGCCGCTACAGCTTCGCGAGCGAACTGCACGGCCGCGACGCCAAGCTGCTGGTCGCAGGCGTCAATCTCGAACGGCAGCGGCTGGTCTATTCGTCGTCCGAATTGCAGACGACGATCCGTCACGGTGCGGAGGACATCGCACTGTTCTACGGTCGCGCGGGCGAACCCGGCGAAACCGTGCTGCGCTATACGAGCGCGCCCAAGGTCACGGTGATCGACGGGCAGGTTTCCAGTGCCTTCGATGCCGCCAAGGGCGACCTGCGCCTGACCTACACGCACAACGGCCTCGCTCGCGTGCGGATCGAGGGCGGCGGGCGTGCGCCGCTGCTGCTGCTGATCGGCGACGTTGCGGCGGGACAGAGCTTCTTTCGACAGGACGGCCTGCTGGAACGCGGCCCCGCACTCGTCCGCCATGCCACCGTGCGAGGCGCGACGCTCGACCTGACAGGGGATACCGAGACGGCCGCACCGCTGGAGGTCTGGGGGCCCATCCGCTCGGTCCGCTGGAACGGACAGGCGGTGCCCGTCACCCACTCGGTCAGCGGCAGCCTGATCGCCAGACGCCCCCTGCCCGCACCGCAGCCGCTTGCGCTGCCGGACCTGACCGCGGCGACCTGGCGCTATGCCGAGGGTTCACCGGAAGCCCGCCGCGACTTCGACGATTCCGCCTGGGCCACCGCAGGCTCGGCACGCAACGTCGCGACCATCCGCCCGCCGACCGGGCAGCCCAATCTCGGCGCGGACTCCTATGGCTTCCACGACGGCGACGTCTGGTATCGCGGACGCTTCACCGGCTCTGCGGACGCGCAGACTGTGACCGTCCATTACGGAGCGGGCGGGGCCGGCATGCTCCAGCTGTTCCTCGACGGAAAGCTGGTCGGCCAGCATGAACTTGCGGGCGGCCTGCCCCGGCCGATCACCACCGGCGTCGCGGAATTCGCTTTGCCCCCACAGGCACAGGCCCCCGGCGAGCATGTGCTGGCCGCGATGGTGCGGGTGAACGGCCACAACTGGGACCTCGACGTCGACGATGCGCACAAGGAACCGCGCGGGCTGATCTCCGTCTCGCTCGCGCGGCCGGGCGGCGACAGCTTCGCCGTGCCGATCGCATGGAAGATCCAGGGTCGCGTGGGGGGCGAAGACCTGAAGGATGTCGCCCGCGGCCCCAGCAACAACGGCGGCCTGTACGGCGAACGCATGGGCTGGACCCTGCCGGGCTTCCCGGACAGCGCATGGCCGTCACTCAAGCTGGCCGACGCCAAACCCTACACCGGCACCAGCTGGTATCGCACCGCCTTCGATCTGTCCGTGCCCAAGGGCGATGACGCAACGATCGGCGTCCAGATCGGCGATCCCACGACGCCGCGCTCGCCCGGCCGCTACCGCGTGCTGATCTTCGTCAACGGCTGGAACATGGGGCAGTTCGTCGCTAATGTCGGCCCGCAACGCGTCTTCCCGATCCCGGACGGCATCCTACGCCATCGTGGCCGCAACACGCTGGCGCTCGCCGTCACCAGCGACGGCGCGCCCGGCAACGCGATCGAGCCTGTCCGGCTCGTCACCCTCCATCATGCGCGCGGCGGCGTCGCGGTCACTGACGTGGCTGCCCCCGCCTATCGCGACCTCTATCCAACCCCCTGATCCTTACGGAGACCCTTTCCCGTGGCAGCCCTCAATCACGACATTCCCCGCGCCGAGGTGACGGCGCAGATTGCCAAGCTGATCGACAACCTCGTCAACATCAAGGACGAGACCGGCGAGTTCCTGCTCCGCCTGGAGGACGGTCGCGTCATCGACACCAAGGGGTGGAACGACTGGGAATGGACCCACGGCATCGGCCTGTTCGGCCTGTACCGCTATTGGGAGCAGACCGGCGATCAGGCCGCCTGGGACGTGATGCTGAAATGGTTCGAGGATCGCTTCGCCGCGGGCACGCCGACCAAGAACATCAACACCATGTCGCCCTTTCTGACGCTCGCCAACCTGTACGAGCAGACCGGCGACCAGACCTACCTCCCCTATCTCGACATCTGGGCCGAATGGCTGATGGCGGATGACGGCCTGCCCAAGACCGAAGAAGGCGGCTTCCAGCATATCGTCTTCAACGACGAGAACCCGCAGGAGATGTGGGACGACACACTGATGATGAGCGTACTGCCGCTCGCGCGCATCGGCCAGATCCTGGGTCGCCCGCACTATATCGAGGAAGCCAAGCGCCAGTTCCTGATCCACATCAAGTACCTGTTCGATCGCCAGACCGGGCTCTGGTATCACGGCTGGACCTTCGACGGCCGCCACAATTTTGCGGGTGCCTTGTGGGCGCGCGGCAATTGCTGGGTGACGATCGCGATCCCCGAGATCATCGAGATGCTCGATCTTCCGCCGGGCGACGCCTTCCGCACCTTCCTGATCGACACGCTGGCGGCACAGGTGAAGACGCTCGCCGAACATCAGGACGACAGCGGCCTGTGGCACACGCTGATCATCGATCCGACCAGCTATCTGGAGGCGTCGGCGACGGCCGGTTTCGCCTATGGCATCCTGAAGGCCGTGCGGAAGGGCTATCTGCCGCGTCACTACGAAGCGGTCGGGATCAAGGCGATCCGCGCGGTGCTGGCGAATATCGACGAGACCGGCGAGCTGAAGCAGGTCAGCTTCGGCACCGCGATGGGCGACTCGATGCAATTCTACAAAGACATCGCCCTCACCTCGATGCCCTATGGCCAGAGCCTGGCGATCTGTGCGCTCGGCGAATTCCTGCGGACGTACATTTGATGACCCAGACCGCCATCGCCCCCGCCCGTCCGGTCCGCTGGTATAATTTCGCCGCCTATGGATCGAACGACATCCTCGGCGCCGGGTCGATGGCGGTCATCAGCACCTGGGTGCTGTTCTTCTACACCACCTTTTGCGGCCTGTCGGCGGCGCAAGCGACGCTGATCTTCGGCATCGCCCGCGTCCTCGACGCGGTGGCGAGCCCGACCATCGGCTATATCTCCGATCGGTTCGGCGACACCTGGGCGGGGCGCAGGTTCGGGCGACGGCGGGCGTTCATCCTCGCCGCCATCCCGCTCCTACCCTCGTTCGCGATCATGTGGGTGTCGGGCCAGACCTTCTGGTATTATCTCGTCACTTACGTCCTGTTCGAGCTGGTCTATGCGCTCGAGATCATCCCCTACGAAACACTCGCCGCCGAAATGGCGAGCGATTACCGCAGCAAGGCGAAATTCGCCGGCTGGCGGATTATGTGCGGCCAGATTTCCGCGATCCTCGCCGCGATCCTGCCCGGCCGGCTGATCGAGCATCTGGGCAAGGATTCGCCCGACACCTACCTCTATATGGGCATTCTGTTCGCGGTGCTGTTCATGGGCGCCGCGACGCTGCTGTACCTGTTCAGCTGGGAACGCCCGCGTTCGGCGGAAACGGCGGCACTGGCGCGCGAGCGGATGACGCCGACCGCCGCGATCCGCGATCTCTATCGCAACCTGTTCTCGACACTGCGCATCCGCGCCTTCCGCCTGCACCTCGGCATGTATCTCGGCGGCTATATCAGCCAGGATATCTTCAATGCCGCCTTCGCCTATTTCGTCGTCTTCGCATTGGGCGGCACGACGCTGGCGGTGTCGAACCTCGCCGGCCTGACCTATGCGGTCCAGACGGTAGCGGTCCTGCTTGCGATCAATTTCGCGCTGCGGGCGTCGCCCGCGCTCGCCTATCGTATCGCGGGCGTCAGCTTCGCGATCGGCGTGCTGATCTTCCTGGGGCTGTGGTGGAGCGGCCATGGCGCGAGCGGCTGGATCTTCGCGATCCCGGTCGTCTTTGCAGGACTCGGCCGCGGCGCCCTCAACTACATCCCTTGGGCGACCTACAATTTCATGGCAGACGTCGACGAAATCGTCACCGGCCGCCGCCGCGAGGGCGCGTTCGCCGGCGTCATGACCTTCGTACGGAAGATGTCGCAGGCGATCGCGCTGATCGCGGTCGGGCAGATCTTGCAGCTGTCGGGCTTTGTCGCCGGCGCGACCAGCCAGTCGTCAGTCACCGTCCACGCGATCGTCGCGGTGATGATCGGCGGCACGCTCGCCATCCTCGCCTTCGGCCTGTGGGTATCGCTGCGCTTCCGCCTCGATCCTACCACCCATGCCGTGCTGATGGACGAGATCGAACGGCTGCGCGCCGGCGCCACGACGCCCGCCACCCCGCAGAGCGGCGCGATCGTCGAGGACCTGTCGGGCTGGCGCTACGACCAATTGTGGGGCCGCAACCCGGTCCTTTGACCGGGCTGCGCCCATCCCCTCACTCGGGCGTGTCGGACGCCTTGGTCATGCCCAGGTAGAAGCCTGTGTGCGGCGGCTGGTTATACGCCGTGTTCTGCCACGCGATCCCGGCGCGATAGACCGGGTCCTGCAACAGCGTGGTGATCCGGTGCGTCGTCGGCCACGGCGTCGTATAGATGCGCAACTCGCGATTGTCGGCGCTCCGCCACACCACCTCTTCGCGCCAGTCGCCAATCAGATCGGCCTGGAGGGCAGGCGTCGCTTTGGTGCCGTTGTTCGACGCGGCGCCTTGCGCCACGAGCAGCGGCTCGGCCTTGCCCGTTTTCCAGTTCCATTTGGAGATGGTCGTGCCGTCGAGCAGTTCGCGCAGCAGATCGCCGTCCCACCAGATCGCGAAGTTGGTCTGCCTGGGGTGCGGCCCGATCGCCTTGCCATGTACGTCGTAGAGATCGGGCTGGTTCGCCCCCCACATCTCCTCGCCGACATACCGCGGGTCGATATCGGCGCTGAGTCCGCGGCCGGTGTCGGTCTTGGCGGGCTTGGTCCACAGGATCTCGCCGGTTCGCGCATCGAGCAGCGCCGATCCGATCCCGCCGTTGTGCGAAATCTGTTCATGCACCCCGAATTTCTCCAGCCCCGGTCGTGATGGATCGAGGTTGCCGACGTGCATCGTATCGCCATGGTAGAGCGGCTGCGTCCACAGCCCCTTGCCATCGGCGCTGACCGCCATCGATCCGTAGATCACCTCGTCACGCCCGTCGCCGTTGACGTCGGCGATGCTCAACTGGTGATTGCCGCGATCGGCGTAATCCGCGTGGCCCGGCTGGTTCGTGTCGAACAGCCAGCGTTCGGTCAGCTTGCCGTTGCGATAGTCCCATGCGGCGATCGCGGTGCGCGCATAATAGCCGCGGCCGAAGATCATGCTCGGGTGCCGCCCGTCGAGATAGGCGACGCCCGCCAGAAAGCGATCGACGCGGTTGCCGTACGCATCGCCCCACAGCTTCGCCATCTCGGCAAAGCCCGGATCGTTGCGGGGGCCGCGCGGCGGATCATAGGGCGCGGTGGCCAGCGCCTTGCCCGTGCGCCCGTCGAACACGGTCAGATATTCCGGGCCAGTCAGGATACGCCCGGCGAGCTTCGCCACCATCCGCCCGTCGGCAGTGACATGCGCGCCGGTCTTGTCCGCCTGCGGCACCTCTCCGTCATGCTGGCGCCAGTCGGCCTTCGCGTCGCCGATGACGGTGCCCAGGCCATCGACCGTGCCGTCGGCGGTCTTCATCGCCACCTCGGCGCGGCCATCGCCGTCGAAATCCTGCACCAGGAACTGCGTATAATGCGCGCCAGCGCGGATGTTGCGACCCAGGTCGATCCGCCACAGCCGTTTGCCGCTCAGCGTATAGCCGTCGAGGTAGACCGGCCCGGTATAGCCACCCTGGCTGTTGTCATGGCTGTTGGTCGGGTCCCATTTCAGCACCAGATCGGGCTGGCCGTCCCCGTCCAGGTCGCCCATGCCGACGTCGTTCGCCGTATAGCTATACGCCTCGCCGTCCGGCGTCGTGCCGCCCGCAGGGGGATCGAGCGGGATCGACCAATAGCCCTTGGCCCAGACCGGCACCGCCGGCGTCATCGCGCCTGCCGTGCCCGGCGCGATCATCCGCACCGCATAGCGGCTGGCGGGCGTGCCGTCGGGATCGCGGAAGTTGGTCGATTGCGTGACGGGTGCAGAGGTCACCTTGCGTCCGTCGCGATAGACGTCGAACCCGACGCCCTTGGAATCGGACGACAGCGACCGCCAATCGATCAGCACGCCGCCGCCCTCCGCCGGCACCGCGACGACACCGCGATCGAGCCGTTCCGCCTGCCGCGACGGCCCTTCCGCCCCCGCCTGCACGGACGCCGCCACGCCCGTTGCCAGCAAGACCCAGCCCGCGATTCCGCTCCGTAATGCCTGCCGTCCCATCGCATTCCTCTCCAGACGCATAGCGCCGCTTACCCCTGCGCCGCCTCGTGGGTGCGGCCTGCGACAGTGATAGCACCCTTTTTCAAAATTCCAATCTATACGATTGCATTCCACATTGTGGTTAGTTACACAGGCAATCGAGAATGGGGCTCCACCGCCGCCAACCCGCGCAGATCGGGGGCAGGCATGGACGCATGAGGGAGGATGACATGACGGGTTCCACTGCATTCACGGTTTCGCGGTCCGGTGCCCGCGCCATGCTGCGCACCTCGGCATGGAGCGCCCTGGCGTTCGGCCTGATCGCAGGCACGCCCGCGCTGGCACAGACCGCAACCCCGACTGCGCAGGCCCAACCCGAAGCCCCCAAGCAGGACCTCGATGAAAAGGCACCGGGCGACATCGTCGTCGTCGGCACCCGCGCCTCGCTGCAATCGGCGATCCAGCGCAAGCGCAACGCCGGCACCGTCGTCGACTCGATCGTCGCCGACGACATCGCCAGCTTCCCCGACAAGAACGTCGGCGACAGCCTGGCGCGTGTCACTGGTGTGCAGCTGAGCCGCGACTTCGGCGAAGGCACGCAGGTGTCGATCCGCGGCGTCGAACCCGACCTCAACCGCGTCGAAGTCAATGGCGTCAGCCAAGCATCGGCTCTGGGCTCGCGCGCCGGCGACTTCCGCGAACTCGCCACCGAACTGGTCAAGTCGATCGACGTCTACAAGGGCTATCAGGCAAGCCTGACGGAAGGTGGCTTGGGCGGCACCGTGTCGATCGAGACGCGCAAGCCGCTCGAATTGAGGAAGCCGCTGGGAACCGTCGTCTTCTCCGAACAGCACCTTGACCTGACGCAGGACTGGCGTCCGCGCGCCACGGTGATCTTGGGCACCCCGAAGTTCCTGATCGATGGCCTCGGCGTCCTGTTCAACGCAACCTACGACGACAAGTCGACCCGCCAGGATTATGCCAGCAACACTGGCTGGACCCGGCTCGCCGACTTCGATCACTCCGATCAGAAGACCGTCGCCGATCCGCTCTATTCCAACTTCAACACCTATGCGAGCTGCGCAGGCGTCGGCGGCCAAAACGCGTCGAATGCGACAGCGCGGCGGCTGGCATGCGAAACGCAGTTCTTCGATTGGGCGCCCAATGGTCCGCGCTACCGTAACCTCGTCCGCCGCGACAAGCGCCTCTCCGCCGACCTGACGATCCAATATGAAGTGGCACCCAACTTCCGCGTGTTCGGCGAGGCGGTGATCAACAATCGCGACCAGCGGTTGTTCGACACCAACTACGCGCTCGACCTTGGACGCTTTCAGCGCTTCCCCCTCGATGCCCAGCTACCAGCGGGCCTCAACGGTGGCACGTCGCGCCCGCAGGTTCAGCAGAGCAGCGCTACGGTCAACGCCAATCACATCGTGACGAGCTACACCACGGCGGCGAACCCCGTGAATATCGGCAGCGCAACCGCCCCGAATTACAGCGGCTCCAGCAACATCCTTGGCGTCCAGCGCCGCGACTTCCAGTACAATCAGCAGTCACGCTACTATCTCGGCGGATTCGATTGGGACTTCGACCGTATCAAGGTGAAGGGTCTCGTGTCGCACTCGACGGCGGACACCAACGGCCAGACAAACCTGATTTCGCTGTCGACCGGCATTTCGAGTGTCCAGGTCGATACGCGCAACAGCCTCGGCATTCCGGTCTTCACGTATCCGAGCTCGATCAATCCGGCCGATCCCAGCATCTACACCAATTTCACGCGTCCCGGTAACGGGATCGGCACGACGTCGACGGTGCTCGGACCGACCGTCCAATATCGTCCGACATTCTCCGGCAACAGCGAAGACCAGCTGAAGCTCGACGTCGATTGGCTGGTCGAAGCCGGTCCACTGAAGAATATTCAGTATGGCGGCCAGTTCCGCAATCAGGACTATCTGCTTTACAACGGTGGCGGGTCGCGGATTTTGTCGGGGGGCGGGACCAGCGCGCCGGTGTACCAGACCAGCGCCAACGTGTCGTACACGACCAGCATCGTACCGACGGTCACCAATCGCATAACGCCGACCGGCACGATCGGTGGCGGCGGCTACAACGTTCAGCTGACGCAGGCGGAATATGCCGCGCTGTTGACGTCGCTCGGTGCGACCAGCGGCGGCGCGCCGCTGTTCAGCGGATTGAAGGGGGCACCAAGCGGCATTCCTGATCGGATCGCGTTCGCAAACTTCACCCCGCAACTGATCGGTCAGTTGTACGATCTGTCCGGGTTCGATCAGGATCTGCTGTTCCAGTCGGACGGGCTGCCCCAGATCCCACAGGCGAAGATCAACGAGAAGATCGCCTCCGGTTACGTGCAGGCGAACTTCGACACCCGGGTTTTAGGCATGCGCCTGACTGGCAACGCCGGCGCACGCTACACCTACACACGCGATCAGGGCACGGGCACCAATATCGCCCGCGTCACCCGCTTTACGGCGACGGGCGGAACCGAGACCGTCTTCCTCCGCGCCCAGCAATTATCGCTCACGAACAGTTATTTCGATGTCCTCCCGGCGTTCAACGCAGCGCTCGAGATCACGCCTACGCTCGTGTTGCGGGCAAACTGGGCAAAGAATCTAGCGCGGCCGAAGCCGCTCGACCTCGTGCCAAACATCAACTGTCTCGATGACGCGACCGTCGCTGCGGCCGACGACATCTGCACTGCCGGCAATCCCGCGCTCAAGCCCTATCGCGCCGATGCCTGGGAAGCGAACCTCGCTTGGTATCCGAACCGTGACACGCTGGTGAGCATCGGCTATTACAAGAAATACGAAAAGAGCTTCGTCGTACCGAACGTCACGCGCAGCGGTGTCGACCTGTTCGGTGACGGCATCACCTACACCGTGCGCCAGCCGATCAATGGCTTCGGCGCCTTGCTCGACGGTATCGAAGCGAGCGCACAGACCGCGTTCACGTTTCTGCCGGCGCCGTTCGACGGTCTGGGTGCCTCCGGGAATGTCACCTTCGCCCGCGCGATCCGGACCAACCTGACCAATAGCGCGACCGGTCAACCGCTCGACGAATATCCCGGTCTGTCGAAGTGGACGTACAATGCCAGCGTCTTCTACGACAAGGGGTGGCTCAACGCGCGTCTCAGCTATAACTATCGCTCCGACTGGCTGGTCGAGGCGGTCAATAGTGCGAACAGCAACAACCCGATCTATCGTAAGGGCGAAGGCTATCTGGACGGTAAAATCACCTTCCGCTTCCCGCAGTGGCACTACAGCCTGTTTATGGAAATGCAGAATATCAACAAGGAATATTCGCAGAGCTACATCAAGAACATCGGCACTGTAGAAGTCTATTATCCGGGCCAGCGCTTCTTTGCGGGGTTCCAGCTCAAGTTCTGACAAGGCACGGGCCGGACCGCCAGACGATCCGGCCCTTTTCCTGTAGCGGCGAGAACCGCACGTTCCGCACCCGCAAATGGCTGCGGGTGGTGCGCAAGCCGAACCAGCCGCGCGTGTAGGGCGCGGCGTCCTGCATCGTGAACAGTCGCACGCCATCACGCTCTACCGCGATCTCCTGCCCGTTCGCGATCAGGCGGATATGCGTCCTGCGGTTGGGCACCAGCATCGCGGCGGCGTCGCTGCGGTCGTGTTCGGGCAGCAGCGGCCGATCCCCCGTTCGGCCGACATAGCGCCGCATGCGGGTCGTCGTGTTACGGTTGCCGCCGATGCCGACATAATAGGTCTTCAGCGTATCATATTGTGCGAAGGCGCCGTTGCGCGGCCGCGCGAGCACCGATCCGCCGGGCACCGCCGGGTCCTGCGCCATCCAGAACGCATTGACGTCGCTGACCGCATCGTGCGGCCCGCCTGCCTGCACCGCCATCACGTCATAATCGATCGCGACGGGCCCGGTCAGCGGGCGAGCATACCAGAGCGTCACGCCGTCCGCCGCATCGATATCGATCACCCCGCCGCGCCGCAGCGTGACCGTGGCCCCCGGCTCCGCCTCGATCCGCCAGCGCGACAGGGTTTCGCGCGCGCTCGCCGCCGGCGCCGCGACCACCACCGCGGCGAGCAGCAGCGCGCGCACCGTCACAGGCTGCCGCCGTCCATCAGCGGGGCGAGCAGCACCAGATTAGCGGTCGCCGCCAGCCCCCATTGCGCGGCATCGTTGGTCGACACGTCGGCAAGTTCGTCGACCGGCTTCAGCACGGCAGGCGGCAGGATACGTCGCGTCCCCTTGCTCTGGTCGCGCCCCGCGCGATCGCCCGCACCGGTGAATTCCGCCCATGCGCGCCGGGCAAGCGCCGTGTCCTTCGTCGCCACAGCGGCATATGCGGTGAAGCGCGAATGCGCCTGCGTCAGCGCGCGCCCCTTGCCTGGATCGCCGGTCTTCGCGCGGAACGCGGCTTCGGGCGCGTTATAATACGCGCAAAGGTCGATCCACGCCGCGCGATAGGCGGGCACGTCGACCAGTTCGAGCAGCTCGGCCATCGTTTCGAACACGCCGAACACGCCGTTGAGGTGGCTCATGCTAACGGTATCGCCGCCGCCCACGAAGCGGCCGGTGGCAAGGTCGAACGCCGCGCCGCCTGCGAACCACTGCTTGGGCAAAGTCGGGATGGTGCGCATGCCGGCGACGATCCGGTCGCGCCAGCGCGTGTCGCGCGTCCGTTCCCATTCGGTCATCCAGGCGGCGACCAGCGGCCCCCAGATCGTGCCGAACGACATGAACACCTGCCCCGCCGGCAATGGTTTTTCGGAGACGACCGCCCCCGTCCCCACCGTGGCGCCATCGTTGGGCAGATGCGCGCCGACCTTGCGCATGATGTCGACGGTGGCGAGCATCCGGTCGCTGTCGATCAGCGCGTGCATCAGGTCGCCGCAGCGTTCGTCGGCGGCGAGATAATAGAAGATGCGGCGATAGGCGGCGTTGGAAATGCGCGGCTGTTTCGAGCTGTCGCCCCAATGCTGCACGCCGTGACGCGTGCCGAAGCCCTTGAAGCGGCCGGTGTGATAGACGTCGACCTCGCCGGTATGGCGCGTCATCGCCTCTGCCATGCGGAACACGTCGGCGCGGCCGGTGCGCAGATAGGCGTACCAGAGCCACAGGTCGCTCGACAGCTCGCTGTTATCCCAGGCGAAACCGCCGATGTCGTAGCGCCAGACGTGCCGGTCGTCGTCATAGCTGTGCATGACGTCGCCATAATTCCAGAAGCCGTACCAGCGACGCTGCTCGATCTGGCCGATGTAGAAGTCCAGTTCGCGCGCTGCGCGGGTTTCGATGCCGCCGCGCACGCCCGGCCCGGGCGGCGTGGCAGGCCCCCAGATGCCGAAGACATGGGCGTCATGCACCGCGGCATTGGCAGCAACGATGCGCGGCGGGAGGGCGACCTGCGCCGCCATCTGCGCAAGGCGCGTGCGGCTCGGCGTGGCTGGCAGCGCCCACAGTCGGAACTCGCTGGTCCGCGCGATGCCCGACGCATCGCCCCAGCCCGGCTCGTAATCCTCGTAGGTGACGTCGAGCCCCAGATTCTGGTGCGCGTAATCCGCCATGCCCATCGTGCCGTGATAGAAACGCAGGTCCATCGCTGGCGCGTCGGGGGCGTGATACCAAAGCGTGAAGCGCGCCGCGTCACCGTCCGCGCCGGCAACGTCGAGGCCCACCGGGCAGCGCTGCCAGAAATCGTGCATGGCAAAGGCAACGCCGCCGCTTGCCCCGCCGATATAGCCGAGGCCCGCCGCGCGCTGGCCGCCATCCACGTCAACCCAGCCATGGCCCGGTCCGGTCCGTTTGGTGATCGCGAAGCCATCCGCATTCGGCTGGCGCAGGCGGAATTCGCCCCAGGCCGGGATATAGTCGAGCTTGTCGCGCACCGCCGCCGCCATCTGGCCGATCGGCGGTACGGCGCGGCCCTCGGTCTGGGCGGTGCGGAACGCCTTGCCGGGATCGCGACGCAAGCCGGTGAGCGGCCGCACCGCTTCCGCCCACAGGCCGCCATCCTGTCCGGCGAAGCGGATGTGACGATCGTAGAGCGCATCACGCAGCGGCGCCTCACCGGTGACACCCAGTCCCCGGACGAAGCGCCTGGCGGGATCGCCGTCGAAGATCAGGCTATGCACCACCCGCACCGACGCCGAGCCCGCATGGAAGTAGAGCCGCAGTGAGAAGGGCAGCCACCGCTCGCCCTCGCCCTCATGCTGGCCTTCGACGCGCACCACCGCCCGGATCGGCCCGGTCTGTTCGACCACGGCATGCTCGATGCGGCTGGCGTAGCGCAACCGCCGCGGGGCGACCTCGGCATCGTCATCGGACCCGTCCTGTGCCGATGCGGTCAGCGCGACGTTGCGCAGCACCTCGCGACCGCCGCTGGTCGCGCTGCGGATGATCGCCGCGCCGCTGCGGCCGATCGTCCACACCGTGTCGCCGACGACGACCTCGATCGCGTCGCCGCGTTCGGTGACGCGCACTGTCGCGCCAACGCCGCCGGCCTTCCCCGCCTCGACCCGCAGGTCGGCTGCCAGCGCGGCGTCGGCGGGCACCGCATGGCCGGTCCATTTGATCGAGCCATCGGGCCACCATGCCAGCGGCCAGCTCTGTACGGACTGCGTCCCGCCGCCTGCGCGGACGCGATATGCATCGGCCCTCCGCGTGCCGCGCGGCCAGGGCTGCCCCCAGGTCATGCCCTCATGAGCTGCGGGTGGGGCGCCGTCGAGCCAGCCGGCATTGCCCCCGGTCGCGCCTGTCGCCTTCACGACGGTATCGGCGGCGGCGACCGCCTCCGTCCCCATCACGCTTGCCGCGGTCGCGGCCGTCGTCGAAAGCAGGAACGTCCTGCGGCTCCAGTCGGCCATGTCCGGCACCCTCTCAAATATAGGACAGCTTTTCATCATATGATACTATTTGACGGCTGCGGTCAAAGCCATTTCCGGCCGGGCGCTCTGGCGCACGATGCGGTGGCATCTTCATTTCCGCCGCGGCGCGACCTATGCCGTCACCATGACCACGGCTGAGCGCCCGATCCGCACCCTGAAGGACATCGCCCGGCTGGCCGGCGTCAATCCCGGCACGGTATCCCGCGCGCTCGCCAACAGCCCACTCGTCAACGAACAGACGCGCCAGCGCATCGCCGCGATCGCCGCCGAACATGGCTTTCGCCCCAATCTGATGGCGCGCCGGCTGCGCACGCAGCGCACCGGCGTGATCGGCATCGCGGTGCCGCTGGGCCATGAGCGGCGACAGCATCTGTCCGACCCGTTCTTCATGACGCTGCTCGGCCATCTCGCCGACGGCATCACCGCCCGCGGCTATGACGTGCTGCTGTCGCGCGTCGTGCCCGACAGCGACGACTGGCTGGACGATATCGTCCGGTCGGGGACGCTCGACGGCGTGCTGCTGATCGGCCAGTCGGACCAGTTCGCGGTGATCGAAGAGGTCGCGCGCCGCTATCGCCCGCTCGTCGTCTGGGGCAGCACCGTGCCGGGTCAGGCGCATTGCGCGATCGGCGTCGACAATGTCGCGGGCGGCCGACTGGTCGGCGAACGGTTGATCGCGCGCGGCTGTCGCCGGCTCGCCTTCATGGGCGAGGTGCGGACGCTGGAGCTGATCGACCGCCACCGCGGCCTGTGCATCGCCGCGGAGGCCGCCGGCCTGCCGCCGCCGTTGCAGCTCGACACGCACCTCGCCTCCGACATCATGGCCGCGGAAATCGCCGCGAATCTCGACCGCGCGGGCGATGCGATCGACGGCATCGCCGCCGCCTCCGACGTGATCGCGATGCAGACGATCGCGGTGCTCGATCGGCGCGGGACCGCCGTGCCGCAGCGGATCGCCGTCACCGGCTTCGACGATCTGCCCTTCGCCGCGCAGGCGCGCATCGGGCTGACGACGGTGCGGCAGGATCTGACGCGCGGGGCCGAGGCGATGGTCGATGCGCTGTTCGCGCGGATCGCGGGCGAGGATCGCCCGTCGCTGGTGATGGAGCCGGTACTGGTCGCGCGCGACAGCGCCTGAAGCGCGGATCAGGCGATCCGCGCGCTATCGCCCTTCAGTTCCAATCGAAAGAACGGCGCAGCGGTCCCGCCGAAATGCGCCCGGCGGAAGGCGGCGTCGCTGCCGCGCGGCACACCGTCGAGACCCCAATAATCGACGAAGCTGATGACATCCCCCTCGCCCGTCACCCACCAGCAATAGGCCTGTGTCGGTTCCTCGACCGGATTGGCGGCGACGAGGCCGCTGCCGTTGAGCGGGCGCCATGGGCCGGACAGGCGATCGGCCACCATGCCGTACAGGCCGGTCGGCGCGCCGATGCCGGGGGCGAAGCGCTTCGCCTGCGTCGACCAGAACAGATAATACAGGCCGTCGCGCACGACGATATGCGGGCGTTCCAGCTCGTTGTTGACGCCGGTCGCGTCCACGAGCGGCGCCTCGATCGCCCAGCGGAGGCCGTCGCGGGTGGCGAGGCCGACGACGCCGTCATGGACGTCGGTTGCGCCCGCCGCAGAGCCCGTGAACAGCAGGTGTTCGCGCCCCGTCGCGGGGTCGACGAAATAGCCCGGGTCGCGGAATCCCTTGATCCGGTCGTCGATCGCGGCGTCCTGTTCGGCCGGCGCATACCAATGGCCGTCGGCACGCACCGTCTCGACCGGCGCGCTCCAGTCGGTGACGCGGCCGTCGACCAGCCGGCCGGTGGTTTCGAACAAACGCTGCGTGAAGCGCGGGCCGCCGCCGCGCACGCCCGCCGCAGTGAAGTGCATCGTCAGCGTCACGTCGTCATCGGCGAGCCAGGCGCTGCCCGACCATTCGCGCGTGCCCGGCGTGAAGCCATCGGGAAAGGCATCGCCGTGATCGCGCCAGCCGTCCGCGCCGACGCTGTACAGGCGGATACGCGCGACATCGTGCCGCGCCTCGGGATCGGGCGCCTGCGGCACGGCGAGGAAGAACCAATAGTGCCGTCCGTCGATCGTCGCGGTCGTGCCGTCGCGACGCGCGATCGGCCACATGTCCCACAGGTCGCGGGTGGGATCGATCGCCACCACGTCTTTCGCCAGGATCGCCGGCAGCCGCGCTGCCGCGTCCGCCACCGCCAATACGGCATCCTCGCGCCGCCACACGCTCATGCCCGCGCCTCCGCCGCGGGGCGCTCGCGGACCCAGACGACCGCCGCCGCCGCGCAGACCATCAGCACGCCGCACAAGGTCAGCACGTTGCGCGGATCGCCGCCCAGCCACGGGCCGTAGATCAGCGGCATCGTCGCCGAGAAGATCAGCATCGGAATGACGATCATCATGTTGAAAATGCCCATGTACACGCCCGTCCGTTCGGGCGGGATCGCGCCGGCGAGGATCACGTAGGGATTGCCCATCATGCTCGCCCAGCCGATGCCGATGCCGATCGCCGGCACGAACAGCATCGCTGCGGTGGTGACATGCGGCAGCGCGATCATCCCCGCGCCCGCCAGCACCAGGCAGACGCCATGCAGCCGTGCCGCACCGATCTGGCGGGCGAGCGGCACCATCGCAAAAGCCGCGAGACAGGCGATGCCGTTATACCAGGCCGCCATCACGCCATTGGTCAGCACCGCGGAATGGAAGCCGCTGGAGGTCGCGTCGGCAGTGCCATACACCGAGCGGCCGATCGCGTAGATGACATAGGCCCAATAGGCCATCATCGCATACCATTGGAACAGGCTCATCAGCGCGAGCTTGCGCATCGCCAGCGGCATCTGGACGATCGCCGTGCCGATCTCGCGCAGCGCCGCCCCCAGCCCCTTGGGCGCCGCCGCGATCCGCGCGCGCTCGGCGAGCGACAGCGGCAGTTCGGGCACGCGCCGCACCGAATAGACGATCGTCGTCAGCGACAGCACCGCGCCGACCATGAAGGCGATGCGCGCGGTATAGGGGATGTTGTGCGCGTCGACCCAATCCTGGTTCATCCCCGCCCACACCAGCAGCGACGGCGTCAGGAAGGCGAGCATCTGCGCAAGGCCGGTGAACGCCGATTGCGTCAGGAAGCCGATCTGATGCTGGCTGGGATCGAGCCGATCGGAGACATAAGCGCGATACGGCTCCATCGTGATATTGTTGCCGGCATCCAGGATCCACAGCAGCGACACCGCCATCAGGATCGAACTGCTCAGCGGCATGCAGAACAGCCCGATCGCGCACATCAGCGCACCGACCAGGAAATAGGGCGTCCGCCGGCCCCAGCGCGTATCCGTCCGGTCGCTCAGCGCGCCGATCAGCGGCTGAACCAGCAACCCCGTCATCGGCCCCGCCAGTTGCAGCAGCGGCAGCGACGCCTCCGACGCGCCGAGATAGCTGTAGATCGGCGCCATATTGCCCTGTTGCAGCCCGAAGCTGAATTGCAGCCCCAGGAACCCCAGGTTCATCTCGAGGATACGCGGCACCGACAGTCGCGGCTTCATCTCCGGCATACGCATGGCGCCTCTCCCTGACGGACGCCATCGTCGCAGCGTCATCGGGTCAGCGATAGCGGTTTGCACCGATCAATACAACAATCGATTGCATGCGTTGTAATCAGCCATAAGCGCTGCCATCCAGCCGTCCCATCGCGCGCAGCAGCGCCGCCTGTGCCACCAGCACATCCGCCCGCGCCGACGCGACCGCCAGCTGCGCGCTGCGATAACTCTGGTCGGCGACGAGAATGTCGATCGTCGTGCGCAGGCCGACGGCATATTCGGCACGCACGCCCTTCAGCGCGAGATCGGCGGCGGCAAGACCATCGACGTTTGCGCGCAGCCGTGCCTGCGCCGCAGTCAGCGTCGCCCAGGCGGCATCGACGCTGCGGACGGTTTCGCGCTGCGTCGCGTCGGCCTGAAAGCGTTCGGCGCGGTTGGTCGCCTGGGCCTGGCGGATGCGCGAGGGCACGAGGCCGCCGGTCAACAACGGTATGCGCAGGCTGAGCCCGGCGGAGGCGGCGGCGTCATACCCCCGCGTCCGGCCATCGCCGACGATCAGGCCGCGGCCGTAACCGCCCGTCAGGTCCAGCGATGGCGCGCCCTCGGCGCGAGCCGCATCGATCCGCGCGGCGGACCCTGCGACGACGCGGCGTTGCTGGAGAAGCAGAGGGTTCGACGCCTCGGCCGCCGCGCGTGCCTGGCCACGATCGACGGGTAGCGCGGCGGGCGGCGGCACGTCGGCCACCAAAGCACCGGCATCCTGCCCCACCGCGGCGCGATAGGCGGCGGCGGCGGTGGCGAGCGCGCCTTCCGCATCGGCGAGATTGGCGACGACGGTCGCGCGCTGCGCCTCCAACTGCGCGACGTCGGTGCGCGTCCCCTGCCCCAGGTTGAACCGCGAGCGCGCCTCCTCCACCTGCCGGTCGAGCCGTTCGATGCCGACGCGCGCCACCTCGACCGCCTGCTGATTGTAGAGCAGGTCGGCGTAGGCGAGCACAACGCCCTGCAGGATCGCCGCCTCGGTATCGCGCAGCCCCTCCGCGCCCGCGGCGACATCCTCGCGCGCCGCCCGGACCGCCGCGCGCACCCGCCCGCCGGTCCAGATCGGCAGGTCGGCTGCGACCGACGCATTGCCGGCACTGCCATAGCCGAGCCGGTCGTACCCCGCGCCACCACTTGCGGACAGCGTCGGCCTTCCGAGCGCCCGCGCCTGCGCAGGCGTCTCCGCCAGCGCCTCCTGCCGCGCCCGCGCCGCGGCGAGCTGCGGGTTGGTGGCATAGGCCGCCGCGATCGCCTCGCGCAGCGTCTCGGCAGAGGCCGGCGCTGCGCTCAGCAGCAGCGCGATGGCGGCGAGGCGCTTAGTCATGGCGCAACGCCCAGGCCGGCGCTGCCCGGCTCGCCTTCAACGCTTGCCCCAGCACGGTCAGCACGGCGATCACGACGGCGAGCAAGGTCGCGCCAAGGAAGAACAGCGGCGACAGGCTGATCCGATCCACGAACCCTGCCAGCCACGTCCGCATCGCGAAGAAGGCGATCGGCCAGGCGACGAGATTGGCGATCAGCACCGGCCGCAGGAACTGCCCGACCAGCAGCTTCACGATATCACCCGACGACGCGCCCAGCGTCTTGCGGATGCCGATCTCCTTGATCCGCCGCGCGGTGTTGAACGAGGCAAGCCCCCACAGACCGACGCAACCGATTACCACCGCGAGCCCTGCGCCGATCGCGAACAGCCGCGTCGCCTGCTCGTCGGCCTTGTAGAAGTCATCGAGCCGGTCATCCGCGCTCTTGCCGCCGAACGGCACCTGCGGCGCCATCCGCTGCCAGATCGCCTTCACCTCCGCCAGCGCCGCCCGCGGATCGCCCTTCACCCGCACGCTCGCGACGGTCACGAACGACGGCGCCTTGGTCGTGTAGTAATAATAGGTCGCCACGGTCGGCGTGCGGGGCGATCGGAAGCGCATATCGGGAACGACCCCGATGATCGTACGCGGACGGTCGCCGCCGACCGTCTTCCCGATGGCTTCATCCGCCGAACGGAAACCCAGCGTACCGACGGCCTTCATCGTGATGATGATGTTCTTGGCCGCTCCGGCTGGTCGCTGACTGTTGTCGTCCATACGATGCGCGTTGTCGAACAGCCGCCCCGCCACCGCGCCGACGCCATGCGCCTTGAAGAAATCGGGGCCGACATCGACCCAGTTGAGCATCGGGCCGTCTCCCGGCCGCCCCGGGATCGGAACGTTGTCGCTGCTCATGCTGCCGCTGCCGCCCACGGCGAAGTTGGAGAGGCCGACCGCCTTGACCATCGGCAGCGCGCGGATCGCGGCGACGATGGCGTTGGCCTGGCCCGGACTGATCTGCGCACTCGACAGCGACGGGATCACCAGCAGGCCGTCGCGCCGGAACCCGATATCGGCAGTCCGCACATAGCGCGTCTGCGCGACGAGCACCGCGGTGCCGATCATGAACGCGATGGCGAGGCCGAACTGAAAGACGACCAGCGCCTCGCGCGTCCGCGTCCCCGCCCGGCCGCCGCCCGGCGCTCGTGACGACGCCAGCACCGCAGCTGCCGGAAAGCGTGCCAGCATCACCGCAGGGTAGAAGCCCGCCGCGATCCCGGTGACGATCGCCAGCACGACCAGCGCCGGCACCACGATCTGATAGGGAATCGTCAACGACAGGCCGCCCGCCGCATTGACCAATGGCAGGCCTAGCTCGGCCAGGATCAAACCGCCCAGTGCCGCCACCACGACGGTCAGCACGGCTTCGCCCAGGAACTGGCGAACGAGCGCGCTGCGACTGCCGCCCAGCACCTTACGCATCGCGACCTCCCGCGCGCGCAGCCCCGCGCGCGCCGTGGCGAGATTGACGTAATTGACCAGCGCGATCAGCAACGTCAGCACGCCGACGATGCCCAGCGTCACCACCGTCTGGCGCTGCCCGTCGCCGATATCGTTGGTCAGATGCACCTTGGTCAGCGGATACATCGCAAGGCCTATCGATTCCGACGGCTTCGGCCCCATGTCCCGCACGCCATGCCGCTCGACGAACGCAGGCATCTTTTGTTCGAACGCCTGCGCCGCCGCCGACGTATCGAAGCGGAGGTAGGTCGACAGCGACGTGCTGCCCCAGTGCGTCCATTGCTCGGGACGCCCCGTCTTCGGCAATTGGACCAGCATCGTGAATTGCCGTTCGGTCGCCGCGGGAAGGTCGTGGAAGATGCCCTTGACCTGATATTGCTTTGGCGTGCCGCGACCGGTGGCGATCGTCATCATCTGACCGACGGGGTCGGTGGTCCCGAAATATTTGCGTGCCAGGCTTTCGCTGATGAGCAAGCCGGTCGGCGAGGCGATACCCTGCCGCCCGTCCCCCTCGACCATCGGAATGTCGAAGACGTCGAAGAAGGAGGGATCGACCTGCGCCACGTCCTCAGGCGTCGCGACGCCGTTGCGCAGCACGCTGCCGCCATTCTTGCCGCCGTCGAAGCGGGTGCCAACGACTTCTGGGAAATCGCCCTTCAACTCGTCGAGCAGCCCACCCATCGTCTCGGGCGTCGGGCCGTTATATTCGCTGCCCTTCATGTTCCAGACGGTTTCGACCAGATAGATCTTGTCATGGTTCGGCAGCCACTTCTCGAAGCTCGTCTCGAACCGGACGTAGAGGCCCAGCACCAGGAACACGGCGATGCCCACGGCAAGGCCCCCAATGTTGAGTGCGGCATACAGCTTGTGCCGGGTCAGCGAGCGGTACAGCGACAAAAGCGCGAAGCGGTTCATGGCGTCCCCTCCCCTCAGATCGCGCGCATGGCGCTGGCGACGATGCGACCGTCGAGCATGTCGATGCGGCGCTTCGCCATGTCGGCGTGACTCGGCGAGTGCGTCACCATCACGATCGTCGCGCCCTCGGCATTCAGCGCGGACAGGATGCCCATCACCTGTTCGCCGTTGGCGGTATCGAGGTTGCCGGTCGGTTCGTCCGCCAGGATCAGCTTGGGATCGCCGACGATTGCGCGGGCAATGGCGGCGCGCTGCTGCTGGCCGCCCGACAATTGGTGCGGGAAGTGGCGCGCACGGTGGGCGATGCCGACCTTGTCCATCGCCGCGGCGACGCGCGCCTTACGGTCGCCTGCGTCCTTCCGATAGGCGAGGCCGAGCGCGATATTCTCCTCGATCGTCAGCTCGTCGATCAGGTTGAAGCTCTGGAACACGAAGCCGAGGGTCGAGCCGCGGAACTTCGCCAGCTCCGCCTCGTCCAGCGCGGCAAGGTCGCGATCGCCGAACAGGTAGCGGCCGCCCGTCGGCCGATCGACCGTGCCCAAGGTGTTGAGCAACGTTGACTTGCCGCAGCCCGACGGCCCCATGATGGCGAGAAACTCCCCCGCTGCGACGTGCAGATCGATGTCGGCGAGCGCGGTGGTTTCCACCTCGTCGGAGACGTAGCGGCGCTGGATATTTTCGAGACGGATCACGAAGGGCCCTTTCAACGGATGTTGAGGATGTCGCCCTTCACGGACGACGTGTTGCTGGTGACGATGCGTTCGCCGGGTTGCAGGCCGGACAGGATCTCCACCTGTTCGGGGTTGCGGCGGCCGGTCTTGATGGTGCGACGGCGGGCATGGCGGCCATCGGCGTCGAGCACGAAGGCGGACGAGCCGCCACCCGATTCCAGCCAACCGCCGACCGGCGCGACCAGTGCGGGTGCGGTGCTGCCGAGCGTGATGCGCGTGTCGATCGTCTGGCCGCGGTTCAGGCTGGCCGTCGGCGCGCGGTCGAACGTCAGCTCGACGCGGAAGCGCCCGTCCTTCACCGCGGGCAGCACCTTCGACACGGTCAGCGCCATGCCGTTCGCGGTGGCGCGCTGACCGACCGCGACGCGGCCGAGATAATATTCGTCGACATCCGCCTCTAGCTTCCACGACCCTTCGCTGTCGACCTGTCCCGCAGGGTCGCCGGGCTTCAGCGTCTGCCCGGGCTGCAGCGTGAAGTTGGTCAGCCGCCCGCCCGCCGGTGCGCGGATCGTCAGCGCGTCGAGCCCAGAGCGGACCGCGGCAAGGTTGCGCTCCAGCCGCGTGCGCGTGTCGTCGAGCCGTGCGCCCTGCGTCGTGGTGATCCGCGCCTCCGCGGCGCCGCCTGATTGCAGCTGCGCCAGCCGCTTTTCCTGATAGGCCGCTTCTTCGGCATAGCTCTTCACGCCGGCATCGGAGACGAAGCCCTTGTCGTGCAGCTGCTGGCGGATGCCGAGGTCGCGGCGCGCCTTGATGAGGTCGTAGTTCGCCTGTGCGATCTGTCCGGCACGATCGAGGCGATTGCGAGCGATGCCGAGGTTCTCGCCGGCGAGGCCGCCCAGCTGGCTGGCGATCTGCGCCTCGCGGGTCAGCACGTCGAGCTTCAGCGTCGGGTTGGCGAGGGTCGCGAGCGGCTGTCCCTCCGCCACCATCGTGCCGTCCTGGACCAGCAGTTTCTCGACTTGCCCGCCCGACAGCACGCCGACCAGCGTGGTGACGCGCGGTGCCACGGTCGCCCGGACGGGCAGGTAATCGGCGAAGGGCGCGCGCTCGACCGTGCCAGTGTCGATGTCCGTGGCGGCGACGTCGGTCGATCCGCTCACCGGCATGATCCGCCACAGCGCGATCGCAGCGATCAGCGCGAGGCAGACGGCAATCGCGCCGCGGCGGCGCCACCAAGGGCGTGCGGGTCGATCGACGCGGCGGTCCATGGCGGCGCCCGGCGACATACCGGGGGAAGCAGTTGCGTGTTCGGACGGTTCGGTCATCATGGCGCCAGTGTCGCCGCGAACAGCCGAAAAGCCTAAACCGTTATGAATGCTAGACTTTCACATCAAACATCGGACGGCGACCGTTCGCAAGCGGACGCACTGTCCGGAAATGGACGGTCGGACGGCGTGTCAACCGGACGGACGATTCTGCTGATCGACGACAATCCGGCGGTGTTCGGCGCGATGGACATCGCCTTTCGCATGGCTGGCCACCGGCTGGACGGTGCCAAGGGGCCGGAGGAGGCGATGTCGCGCCTCGCGACGCAGCGCTACGACGCGATCCTGCTCGATCTCAACTTCACGCCGGGGGAATCGAGCGGCGAACAGGGTCTCGCCTGCCTCGCGCGGATCATGGCCGACGATCCGGCCGCCTGCGTCATCGTACTGACCGCGCACAGCGGTATCCGCATCGCGGTCGCGGCGATGCAGGCGGGCGCACGCGATTTCGCGATGAAGCCGTGGCGCAACGCGGACCTGCTCGCCCGCGTCGAGGGGGCGATCCTGCGCGGGGCGGCAGCGGCGCCGGCATCGCCGCAATCCGCCGGAGCCGAACCCGCCCGCCTGCTCGGCGATAGCGCGGCGATGGAGCGGGTGCGCGCGCTGATCCGCCGCATCGCGCCGACCCCCGCGGGCGTCACCATCACCGGCCCCGCCGGAAGCGGTCGGACGCTCGCCGCGCTGGCGATCCACGCCGCCTCGCCATGGGCCACGCGGGCGCCGATCACGATCGACCTGCGCGATCCCGCCGCCTGGGCGTCGTTTGATACGGCCGAAGGCACCGTGATCCTGCGCCACCCGGACGGGCTGGACGCGTTCGCACAGGATCGACTTGCCCAGCGGCTGCCCGCCGGCATCCGCTGCATCGCGATCGCGTCCAGCGTCACGGCGCTGTCCCCCGCCCTGCAACGCCGGCTGGCAACGGTGGAGGTAGTGATGCCGCCGCTCGGCGCGCGCGGCGACGATGCCGTGCTGCTCGCGCGCCATTTCGCGCGCCTCGCCGCCGAGCGGTTCGTGCGGCCGCCGGTCCGGTTCACCGACGCCGCGGTCACGGCGATCCGCAGCGCCGTCTGGCCGGACGAGGTCCGCGGCCTCGCGCTGGCGATCGAACGCGCGGTGCTGCTGTCGGACGATGGCATCCTCGATGCCGCGCTCATTGCACCCCCCGCCCCGATCGCGGACAGTGCGGTCCCCGCCGCGCCAGAGGCGAACTTCGCGCTCAGCGATGCGGAACGCGCGATGATCGAGGCGGCGCTGCGCGAACATCGCCACAATGTCACGCAGGCGGCGACGGCGCTCGGCCTCAGCCGCGGCGCGCTGTATCGGCGGATGGCGCGCTATGGTCTCTAGGCGCGGCCCCTCGCCCATCGCCCTCAGCCTCGGACTGGTCGTGGCGGGCATCGTCGCGGCGCTCGCCTGGCGGCAGGGCACATGGGGCCTGGGCGCTGGCGCAGCGCTGGTAGCGCTGTGGCTCGCCGCGCTCAACTGGTGGCTCGTGGCACGCCCGCGCAACGTAGTTCGACCGGACCCGGCACGGACCGACGACGCCGACGGGCTGGTCCTGCGCCTGTTGCTCGACGCCGCGCCGACGCCGCTGCTGGCGATCGACGCGACCGCCGCGCGTGCGCTCAATCGCGCCGCACGGCGCCTGTTCGCGACCGACGACCGTATCCTGCCCGTGCCGCCGGCGCTGACCGATGCCACCGCCACCCATCTGCGCCACGAAGGCCGGGGCTGGCGGATCGACCGCGTGCGCGTCGCCAATGGGCAGGACGTCGCCGCGCTGATCGACATCGAACAGGAGGAGCGCGCCGCCGAAGCCCGCGCCAGTGCCGAGATGATCCAGGTGCTGGGGCACGAACTGCTCAACGGCCTCGCCCCCATCGCCTCGCTCGCCGAAAGCGGCGCCGTCGCGGTCGCGCGGCCCGAGGTCGATGTGGCCTTGCTGCGCGAGATCCTCGACACGCTCGCGCGCCGAGCGGAGGGGTTGCAGCGCTTCACCGAAGCCTATCGCGCCATCGCCCGCCTGCCGGAACCCACGCGGCGTGCGGTGCCGGTGGGCGAGCTGACGGACGATCTCGCGCGCCTGTTCGCCACGCGTTGGCCCGCCGTCGCACTGTCGGTGGCGGCGGATGCCGGCGCCTGGACGCTCGATCGCGACCAGATCGTGCAGGCGGTCTGGGCGCTGCTACAGAACGCCGCCGAAGCGGCCACCGCCGCGCACGCCGCCGGGGCGCTGGTGGCGCTGCGCATCACGGCAGACGACACGCTGGCCATCGAGATAGAGGACAATGGCGCCGGTGTTCCCGCAGACGCCGTCGCCCGCATCTTCCGCCCCTTTCATACCACCAAGGCGGACGGCACCGGTGTGGGCCTCAGCCTCGCGCGGCAGATCGCGCTGGGGCATGGCGGCACGTTGACGCTAGCCTCCGATGCGCCGACCCGTTTCCGCCTCACGATCCCCTGACGGCGCCAAACCCCCTTTCGCGCGTTCAGCGCCCGACCCATGAGGAGCCCGATCGATGGCCGACGACACCAGTGCCAACAACCAGCCCGCCGGCTACGTCCCGCCCGAGGTATGGACGTGGAACCCGGGCAACGGCGGCCAGTTCGCCAGCATCAACCGCCCCATCTCCGGCGCGACGCAGCAGCGTGACCTCCCCACTGGCGACCATGGCCTGCAACTCTATTCGTTGGGCACGCCCAACGGGCAGAAGGTGACGATCATGCTCGAAGAGCTGCTCGCCGCCGGCCATGCGGGCGCGGACTATGACGCCTGGCCGATCGAGATCGGCAAGGGCGACCAGTTCGGCAGCGGCTTCGTCGCGATCAATCCCAATTCGAAAATCCCGGCGCTGCTCGACCGCCGCAGCGATCCGCCGCTGCACCTGTTCGAAAGCGGATCGATCCTGATCCACCTCGCCGAAAGCTTCGGCGCGTTCCTGCCCGCCTCAGGCCCGGCGCGGGTCGAAACGCTCAACTGGCTGATGTGGCAAATGGGCTCGGCGCCCTTCGTCGGCGGCGGCTTCGGCCATTTTTATGCCTATGCGCCCTTCCGCATCGAATATGCGATCGACCGCTATGCGATGGAGGCCAAGCGTCAGCTGCACGTGCTCGACACGCGGCTGGCCGACAACGCATTCCTCGCGGGCGACGACTATACGATCGCCGATATCGCGGCGTGGCCTTGGTACGGCGGGCTGATGGACGGCATCTACAGCGCGCAGAAGTTCCTGTCGGTCGAGGATTATCCGAACGTCCGCCGCTGGACCGATACGATCGCCGCACGCGACGGCGTCCGCCGCGGCCGCATCGTCAATCGCCTGACCGGCGCGCCCGGCACCTTCCTCGCCGAACGCCACAGCGCAGCGGATATCGACCGTGCGCTGGCGGAAGGGCACGAGGCCGCGTGATATCCAGGACCGGCTGACATCACCCTCACCCTTCGCTGGCTTTGCCGGCTCTTCCCTCTCCCGTTGGGAGAGGGAAGGAGCGCCGAAGGCGCGGAAGGGTGAGGGCGACACCGTGCCAGCGAAAAAGCCTACCCGATCAGCCGATAGCCAATCCCCTGTTCGTTCGCGATCAGGCTGCCGACGGCATGCGGCGCCTCCAGCTTCTGGCGCAGGTTGCGGATCACGATGCGGAGATATTCCACCTTCGGATCGTGGCCGCCCCACACGCGCTGCAGGATCAGTTTGTGCGTCACGACGCGCCCGGCATGGTCGGCGAGCAGCGTCAGCACCTCATATTCCTTGCGGGTCAGATGCACCTCCGCGCCCGCGCGTTCGACGCGGTGCGCGGCGGGATCGATCGTCACCTCGCCCGCGCGCACCAAACCGCCGCCCTTCGCCTCGCTGCGCCGGAGCGCGACGCGCAGGCGGGCGAGCAATTCCTCGCTGTCGAACGGCTTGGTCACGTAATCGTCCGCGCCGAGATCGAGTGCGGCGACCTTGTCCTCGGTCGTATCGCGTGCGGAGACGACCAGCAGTGCGACCCCCGGCGTCCGCGCGATGACCGGCACCAGTTCCAACCCGTCCCGCCCCGGCAGCCCCAGGTCGAGCAGCACCGCGTCCGGCGCGTCCTGCGCCACCGCGGCCAGCGCCGCGCGCGCATCGGCGGCGTCGATCACGTCGTGGCCGGCGCGCTCCAGCGTCTGGCGGAGCAACCGCCGGATCGCCGGTTCGTCGTCCACCACCAGCACGCGCGCCATCAGACCTGCCCCTCGACCATGGCGTCGCGTACGATCGTCGCGGACGGGAAGACCAGCGTAAATCGCGCGCCCGCGCCATCGTCACGATTGGCGGCCTCCACGCCGACGCCCATCGCCTCCGCAAACGCCTTGACGATGGCGAGGCCCAGCCCCGTGCCCCCGGCCGAGCGATCCGATCCGTCGAACCGGCGGAACGTGTCGAAGATCGCGCTTTCCGCTCCCGGCGGCAGGCCCGGCCCCTCGTCGACCACCGACAGCCGCAAGGTCGCACCACGATGCGCACCGACGATGCGGATCGCCGTGCCCGGATCGGCATAGCGCCCGGCATTGTCGAGCAGGTTGAGCAGGCAATGATGCAGCAATTGCGCGTCGCAGCGGACCAGTGGCAGATCGGGCGGCACGTCCAGCCGGGTCGCATGACCGGCGAGCGCGGCGCGCGCATCATGCGCCGCGCCCGTCACCGCATCGGCAAGGTCGGTCGGCTCGATCGCCAGCGTCAGCGCCCCCGCCTCGATCCGCGCCATGTCGAGCAAATTGGCGACGAACCGGTCCAGCCGCCGCGTCTCGACCTCGATCGTCGTGACCAGATCCGGTGTCACGCCGTGGCGCAATTCGACGGCGGCGGCCTTCACCGCGGTCAGCGGCGTGCGCAGGTCGTGGCTGACCGACGACAGCAAGGCGCCGCGCAGGCGATCGCGGGTGCGGATCGTCTCGACGTCGCGCATCTCGCCCTCCAGCCGCAGCCGTTCCAGCACCATCGCCGCCTGATCGATCAGGCTGGTCAGCAAGGGCAATTGGTCGGCGCGCACCGGATCGCCGCCACCATCGCGCGCGAGGCCCAGCACCGCCAGCGTCCGCCCGGCATGCGACAGCGGGTGGAACACCCAGTCCGATGCGGTCAGCGTGCCCGATCCGCGCCCCGTCGTCGTCGCATTGTCGAACGCCCATTGCGCCGCGGCGAGGTCGAGCGTGCCGAGTTGATAGCCTTCCGCATCGGCGGCCTGTACGTCCAATCCGCCGGCGCCCGCACCGAGCAGCACGCTATGCACGTCGAGGATATGCGCGATTTCGCGACAGGTGGCGCGCTTCACCGCCGCATCGTCGGCCAGTTCGGTCAGCTGCCGCAGGAAGCCGGTCAGCGCCGCATTGGTCCGCGCGCTCTGGCTGGCGAGGTCCGCCTGCGCGCGCACCCGCGCGGCGAGATGGCTGGTGACGAAGGCGACACCCAGCAGCACGAACACCGAAATGACGTTTTCGGGATTGCTGATCGTGAACGTGCCGGTGGGCGGCAGAAAGAAGAAGTTATAGGCGAGGCTGGATGCCAGCCCCGCGAACAGGCCGGTGCGCAGCCCGAACAGGCTCGCCGCCGCCATCACCGGCAGCAGGTACAGCATGCCGACGTTGCCGAGCTGCAGCACGCGGAACAGCGCGGTGCCGGCGCCGGTGACGCCCGCGATCATCGCGCTGGTCGCGACATAGCCCAGCCGCGTGCCCCATGCGCCACGCCGGCGCGGCAGGCGTTCGGGCTTCGCCGCACCACCGGCAACCGGCAGCACGTGGACGGTCACGCCCGGCGTCTCGCGCACCAGCCGGTCGACCACCGATCCGTGGCGCAGCTCGAACCAGCGCGACCGCCGCGACTTGCCGACGATCAGCTGCGTCGCGCGCGCATCGGCCAGATAGGCCTTGATCCCCTCGACCACCCCCGCCGCCGGAACGGTCACGACCGTCGCACCCAGCTGCGTCGCCAGCGTCATCGCCGCCGCGACGCGGGCGTGCTGCGCATCGCTGAACGCGGCGACGCGCGGCGTCTCGATGAACAGTGCCGTCCACGGCCCGCGCAGGCCGTCCGCGACGCGCTTGCCCGCGCGCACCAGCCCCTCGCCGCCCGCCAGTTCGTTGATCGCGACGACGATCCGCTCCGCCCCCGCCCAGGTGCCGCCGACGCCCAGCGCGCGGACATGCTCCAGCATCTGCGCATCGACCGCCTGTGCGGCGCGGGTCAGCGCCAGTTCGCGCAACGCCGACAGATTGGATTTGGAGAAAAAGTGCTGGAGCGCGCGCGTCGCTTCCTGCGGCAGATAGACCTTGCCCGCCTTCAGCCGCTCGATCAGCTCGTCGGGCGGAATGTCGACGACCTCGATCTCGGCCGCCTCCAGCACGCTGTCGGGCACCGTTTCGCGCACCCGGACGTGAGTGAAGCCCGCGACGATGTCGTTGAGGCTTTCGACATGCTGGATGTTGATCGTCGAATAGACGTCGATCCCCGCAGCGAGCAGTTCCTCGACGTCCTGATGGCGCTTGGGGTGGCGGCTGCCCGGCGCATTGGTATGCGCCAGCTCGTCGACCAGCGCGAGGCGGGGCGCGCGGGCGATCAGCGCATCGAGGTCCATCTCGTGCAGCGTCCGCCCCTCATAGGGGATGGCGAGGCGCGGCAGGATCTCGAACCCGCGGGTCAGCGCCTCCGTCTCGGCGCGGCCGTGCGTCTCGACCACGCCGACGACGACATCGACGCCCTCGCGCGCCCGCGCCTTCCCTTCGGACAGCATCTCGAACGTCTTGCCGACGCCCGGTGCCGCCCCGAGGAATATCTTCAGGCGGCCGCGACCCTCCTGCGCCGCCTGACGCAGCAATGCCTGGGGGTCGGGCCGGCCGTCGCTCATCACCTGCGGGATGCGTCGAGCGCGCGGTTGAGTGCAAGCACATTTACATGCGGTTCACCCAGCACGGGGGCCTCGGTCGCCGCGGCAACCAGCGCCTCGATGCGTGCCACCGGCAGGCCGCGGACGCGCGCGATGCGGGGGGCCTGCGCCAGCGCTGCCTCCGGCGACAGATCGGGGTCGAGGCCCGATCCGCTGGTGGTGACGAGATCGGCGGGGATCGGCCCCGTCACGCCCTCCGCCCGACGCTTCGCCACATCGGCGGTCACGCGATCGGCCAGTGCCTTGCTCGCCGGGCCGAGGTTCGATCCGCTCGACGCCATGCCGTCATAGCCCTTGCCCGCCGCGGAGGGGCGCGTCTGGAAATAGCGATCCGACGTGAACGCCTGCCCGATGACGTCCGACCCGATCACGCGCCCGCCCTGTTCGATCAGGCTGCCGTTCGCCTGATGGGGGAAGACGATCTGGCCGACGCCGGTCATCGCCAGCGGATAGACGATGCCGAGCAATGCCGCGAACAACAGTGTCATCACGATCGCCGGCCGCAAGGCCGAAGAGAAATCCTTACCCATTATCTCTACTCCTCAGGCCAGTCCGAGGCCACCGACGACGATGTCGATCAGCTTGATTCCGATGAACGGCGCGAGCAGCCCGCCCAGGCCATAGATCGCCAGGTTGCGTGCCAGCAGCGGCCCCGCCCCCATCGGGCGATAGGTCACGCCCTTCAGCGCCAGCGGCACCAATGCTGGGATGATCAGCGCGTTGAAGATGATCGCCGACAGGATCGCGCTCTGCGGCGTCGTCAGCCCCATCACGTTGAGCACACCCAGCCCCGGATAGAGCGCGACGAACATCGCCGGGATGATCGCGAAATATTTGGCGACGTCATTGGCGACCGAGAAAGTCGTCAGCGCGCCCCGCGTCATCAGCAGCTGCTTGCCGAGGCCGACGACCTCGATCAGCTTGGTGGGGTCACTGTCCAGGTCGACCATATTGCCCGCCTCGCGCGCGGCCTGCGTGCCGGTGTTCATCGCGACGCCGACGTCCGCCTGCGCGAGGGCCGGCGCGTCGTTGGTGCCGTCGCCGCACATCGCGACCAGCCGCCCGCCGGTCTGTTCCTTGCGGATCAGGTCCAGCTTGTCCTCGGGCGTCGCCTGGGCGAGGAAATCGTCGACCCCCGCCTCTGCCGCGATCGCCGCCGCGGTCAGCGGATTGTCGCCGGTGATCATCACCGTGCGGATGCCCATCTGGCGCAGCTCGGCAAAGCGTTCGCGGATGCCCGCCTTCACCACGTCCTTCAGGAAGATCGCGCCGAGCAACCGGCCGTCCTTCGCCACCGCCAGCGGCGTGCCACCGGCACGGGCGATCTCGTCGGTGATGCGGCGCAATTCGGTCGCCGCCGCGGTTTCGCCGCTGCCCGGATTGGCGCGCAGGATCGAATCGACCGCGCCCTTCTGGATCAGCGTGTCGCCGATCCGCACGCCCGACACGCGGGTCTGGGCGGTAAAGGCGATCACCTCGGCATGGTCCGGCAACGTCGCCGTCTGGCCGAAGCGCTCGCGCGCCAGCACGACGATCGACCGGCCTTCGGGCGTCTCGTCCGCCAGGCTGGCGAGCAGCGCGGCTTCGGCGAGGTCTTCGGCGCTCGCGCCGCCGACGCTGCGGAACTCGCTCGCCTGGCGGTCGCCGATGGTGATCGTCCCGGTCTTGTCGAGCAGCAGCACGTCGATATCGCCCGCCGCCTCCACCGCGCGACCCGACTTGGCGAGCACGTTGAAGCGCACCAGCCGGTCCATCCCCGCAATGCCGATCGCAGACAGCAACGCGGCGATCGTCGTCGGGATCAGCGTGATCAGCAGCGCCGCCAGGATCGCGACCGGGATCGACCCGCCGGCATAGCTGGCGAAGCCCGGAATGGTCGCGACCGCGATCAGGAAGATGATCGTCAGGCCGGTCAGCAGGATAGTGAGCGCGATCTCGTTCGGCGTCTTCTGCCGCTCGGCGCCCTCGACCAGCGCGATCATGCGATCGAGGAAGCCCTGCCCCGGCTCGACGGTGACGCGCACCTTGATCGAATCGGAGATGACGCGCGTGCCCGCCGTCACCGCCGACCGGTCGCCGCCCGCCTCGCGGATCACCGGCGCACTCTCGCCGGTGATCGCGGCTTCGTTGACCGATGCGACGCCCTGGATGACCTCGCCGTCGGACGGGATCAGGTCGCCCGTCTCGACCAGCACGACGTCGCCGACGCTCAGCCGCGTGCCGGCCACCAGTTCCCAGGCGTCGCCGACGCCGATCAGCCGTTTGGCCTTCAGTTCGGCCTTGGCATCGCGCAGGCTGGCCGCCTGTGCCTTGCCGCGGCCTTCCGCCAGCGCCTCGGCGAAGGTGCCGAACAGCACCGTCAGCCACAGCCAGACGACGAGCTGTAGCTTGAAGCCGGTCGACAGGCCGTCCTGCCCCACCGCCAGCAGGACGGTCAGCAGCACCGCGACGACCGCGGTGGTGAACATGACGGGGTTACGGATCAGCTGCCGGGGATCGAGTTTGACGAAGGCATCGCGGATCGCCGGCACGATCAGCTCTGCGGTGAACAAGGATGCGTTGCGTGTCTGGGCCATGATGACGGCGCCCCTTACGAAAGCTGGCCACCGATCATCGCGAGATGATCGGCAATGGGACCGAGGGCGAGGCTCGGCAGGAAGGTGAGGCCGCCCAGCACCAGGATGATGCCGACCAGCAGGCCGACCCACAGGCCGCCGGTGGTCGGGAAGGATCCCGCGCCCGCCGGCGTGTGGCGCTTGGCGGCCAGGCTGCCGGCGATCGCCAGCATCGGTACGATCACGAAGAACCGCCCGATCCACATCGCGACGCCCAGCAGGCCATTGTACCAGGGCGTACCCGCGGTCAGGCCGGCAAAGGCCGATCCGTTGTTCCCGACCGCGCTGGTGAAGGCGTACAGGATCTCGCTGAAGCCATGCGGCCCCTTGTTGAGCGGCCCGGCGAGGCCCGCCTGCGCGACCGCCGACAGCGCCGTGCCGCCCAGGATCACCAGCGGCAGCACTGCGATCGCCAGCACGGCGAGCTTCACCTCGCGCGCCTCGATCTTCTTGCCGACATATTCGGGCGTGCGCCCGACCATCAGGCCGGCGACGAAGACGGCGAGGATGGCGAACAGCAGGAAGCCATAGATACCGGCACCGACGCCGCCGACCACCACTTCGCCCAGCTGCATGTTGATCAGCGGGATCATGCCGCCCAGCGCGGTGAAGCTGTCGTGCATCGCATTGACCGCGCCACACGACGCCGCCGTCGTGACGACCGAGAACAGGGCGGACGCGGCGATGCCGAAGCGCACCTCCTTGCCCTCCATGTTGCCGCCCGCAACGCCCAGATGGTGCAGCACCGGATTGCCCGCCGCTTCCTGCCAATAGGTGACACCGACGCCGGCCAGGAACAGCAGCATCATCGCCGCCAGGATCGCCCAGCCCTGCCGCGTGTCGCCCACCGCCTTGCCGAACGTCCAGGTCAGGCCCATGCCGATCACGAAGATCGACGCCATCTGCACGAAGTTGACCAGCGCGCCGGGGTTTTCGAACGGGTGCGCGCTATTGGCGTTGAAGAAGCCGCCACCGTTGGTGCCGAGCATCTTGATCGCTTCCTGGCTGGCGACCGGGCCGAGCGCCAGCGTCTGGCGCAGCCCTTCCAGCGTCGTCACGTCGACCGAACCGGCCAGCGTCTGCGGCACGCCGCTCGCGATCAGGAAGATCGTGTAGACGATGCACGCCGGCAGCAGCAGGTACAGGGTGATCCGGGTCATGTCGGCCCAGAAGTTGCCAATGCCATTCGCCTGCCGCCGCGCGAACCCGCGGAACAGTGCGAAGGCCAGCGCGATGCCCGTCGCCGCCGACGTGAAATTGTGGATGGTCAGCGCCAGCATCTGGCTGAGGTTCGACAGCGTCGATTCACCCGCATACCATTGCCAGTTGGTGTTGGTGGTGAAGCTGATCGCGGTGTTGAACGCATCGTCCGCGCCCACGCCCGCATAATGCAGCGGGTTGAGCGGCAGCACCGCCTGCAAGCGCAAGATGGCATAAGTGAACAGCATCAGCGCGATATTGAACAGCAGCATATGGACGGCGTAGCGGCGCCAGCCCTGCTCTTCCGCCGGGTCGATGCCCGACAGACGATAGAAGCCGCGCTCGACGGGGCCGAGCACGGCATGGAGCGGCGTGCGTCGCCCCTCGTACAGCGCGAACAGCCACAGGCCGACCGGCTTGACGAGGGCGAGCAGCACCGCGACGAAGGCGAGGATCAGGCCCCAACCCTGGATGGTCATGACGGCGCTCCCTTCAGAAGCGTTCGGGGCGGAGCAATACCGCCACCAGATAGGCGAGCAGGCCGAGCGCGCAGGCGGCGGCGAGCCACAGGTCGATGGTCATGGTCGCGCCCTCACGCTTTGTCGCACAGGCGGGCATAGGCCAGCGTCAGCGCCGACAGCCCGCCGATGATCGACAGCCAGATGATATCCTGCATGGAAAGGTCTCCCCGTTCAGAAGGCGGCGGTGAGCGAGACGAGCGCGGTGCTGCCGGCGATGTTGCCGGTGCCGTCCTGTCCCTTGCTGAAGCTCGGCCGCAGATAGGCGGCGTCACGGTCCGAGATGTTCGTATCGATCCAGGCGACGCCCAGCGTCAGGTTGCGCCAGCTGGTGTCGACGCCCAGCGACCAGTCCCAATAATCGCCGGTCGGCGTCGGCGCGGTGGCATTGGGACCCAGGCCGTCCATGCCCCAGCTGTGGCCGATATGCGCCTTGGCGGTGAACGGCGTCCCGTGGATCGCCGCCGCGCCGTCGCCCCAGACGTACAGATTGTCGCTCTTCGCGCCGGGATGGTCGTAGACGCCCGCCGCCGCACTGGCGCCGTTATCGTACCATTTGCCGATCGCCTGCTGCTTGGGCGCATAGGCCGCACCCGCGGTCAGCGACACCGGGCCGGTGGTGCCCGACAGCTTCACATAGGGTTCGGCATAGTCGGTCTTGTTGGCGCCGCCCGGATACATGTACCAGGTCAGCCCGACGTCGAGCGTGCCGGTGGGGCTGATCTTGGTCTTGTACCCGCCGATCAGGTCCAGCTCCATATTGGCGCCGCCGAACGTGCCCCAGCCGGCAAGGTTCGACGCCCAGGCGCCGACATAGACGCCGCTCTTATGCGCGACGGTAAGCCCGGCCTGCACCGCCATATGCTCGTCGGTCTGCGAGATGCCGCGCAGGCGATAGTCGGACAGGATCGCGGCCGATCCGCTGACGGTGACGGCCGGCGGCGGCGCGGTGTCGGCGCTCTGGGCATAAGCGGGCGCCGCGATCGGCAGCAGGGCGACGGCAAAACAATAACGGATACGCACGAAATCGAACCTCCCACGAACGGAGGATCCGGGCGCCGCGAACGGGCGCCGGATCCTCCTGCGGGCAAGGCAATTAGGCCGTGCGTCCGTAGGGTTTCGAGAGCGATTATCGGGTCAGGGCGTATGTTTTCCGTATGTTTTTAACGCTGGCTGCCTCAAGCCGCCGCAACGAAGGCGTCCAGCCGCGCCAGATGCGCCGCCACCGCGTCCGGCGGCAGGAACGATCCGGTAAAGCTGTTGCGCGCCAGCGTCGCCAGCGCTTGGCGATCCAGCCCCCGCGCCGCCGCCACCGCGCGGTAATTGTCCGCGACATAGCCGCCGAAATAGGCGGGATCGTCCGAATTGATCGTCGCGCGCAGCCCCTGTGCCAGCATCGCATCGATCGGGTGATCCTCGATCCGATCGACGACGCACAGTTTCAGGTTCGACAGCGGGCATACCGTCAGCGTCATCCCCTCGTCCGCCAGCCGCGCGACCAAGGCGGCGTCCTCCAGCGAGCGGTTGCCATGATCGATCCGGTCCACGTCGAGCAGGTCGAGCGCCTGGCGGACGTACTCCGGCGGCCCCTCCTCCCCGGCATGCGCGACCAGCTTCAGCCCCTTCGCGCGGGCGGCGGCGAAGACGCGCGCGAACTTCTCTGGCGGATGGCCGACCTCGGACGAATCGAGACCCACCGCGGTGATCCGGTCGAGCCACGGCGTCGCCTCCTCCAGCGTCGCAAACGCCTCCTCCTCGCTCAGGTGGCGCAGGAAGCTCATGATCAGCGCGCTGGTCATGCCATGCCGCGCTTCTGCCTCCGCCATCGCAGAGAGCAGCCCCTCGATCACCTCGGCAAAGGGAATGCCGCGCGCGGTGTGCGTCTGCGGATCGAACATGATCTCGGCATGCACCACGCCATCCGCCGCGGCCCGGTCGAAATAGGCAGCGGCCAGATCGTGGAAATCGGCGCGCGTGCGCAGCACGTCTGCCCCGGCATAATAGATGTCGAGGAAATCCTGAAGGTTGGAAAAGGCATAGGCCGCGCGCACCGCCTCCACCGACGCATAGGGGATCGCGACACCGTTGCGCTTGGCCAGCGCGAACATCAGCTCGGGCTCCAGACTGCCCTCGATGTGCAGGTGCAGTTCGGCCTTGGGCAAGGCGGCGATGAAATCCTCGGTCATGCGGTCACTCCAGGCACGGCGACCGAAACTGCAACGCGAACCGCCGTTCCGCAAGCGGCGCCCGGCCTACCAGCCCATGCTGCCCGGCACGCCCTTGAACGGCCCCGCCAGATCCGCTGTGATCCACCCGCCATAGAAGCCGCCCGGCTGCGGGATCACCTGCTCGCCATCGACCAGGCAGCGGTCGAACGGCCCGGCGTAGAACGCGACATGGTCGCGCAGGATCGCGAAGCCGCGTGTCGGATCGGGATAGCTCCAGGCGACATCGGTCAGCCGGACGTCGCCGACCTGCACATGCCAGTACACCGCATGCCCCTTCCATTCGCAGAAGGATCGCCGGTCGGACGGGATCAGCACGCCGGGCGTGATATCGGCCGGCGGGATGTACCAGCTCGGCGGATGACTGGTCTCCAGCGTGCGGACCGGCACACGGGTATCCGCCACCACGACGCCGCGATGCTCGATCCGGACGTGCCGGTCGCTCGCCTCCGCCACCGCGGGCCGCGGAAAGTCCCAGACGCTCTGCTGCCCCGGACCAACGGGATCACGCCACGGCCTCATGCGCGGGCCTCGCGCCGCCGCAGCCAGCGTTGCAGGCGCGGCCGCACCCGCAGGAATCCGCGATAGGCGCGCTCCAGCACCGCCAGCACGACGGGGTTGCGCGCCGCGATGCCCAGCGGGCGCAGCAGCGGGATCGCCCGCCACATCGCCGCGAAGGCGGCGGCCCCCGACAGCAACGGCCCGTCGCCCTCGCGCGCGTGGAAGCGCGCCAGCATCGCGCTGCGGTCGATCGGGCAGGTCCCCGGGCCGGCGACGTCGACGAAGTCGATCCGGCCGCGCCGGTCCAGCCGGCGCATCATGGCGATCTCGCGCCGGCACAGCGGACACTGGCCGTCATGCCATACGGTTACGCGGCGCATCGCCCCTCCGCCGGATTGTCGCGCCAGATCCGCCCGGCCAGCAACGTCGCAAAGCCGAGCCAGCCAACGAAGGGCACGGCCAGCGCCGCCGCCGGCCGGTCGACGCGTACGGCGGTGGCGACATAGGCCGCGCCCGTCGCCACCATCGCGCCCGACACCGCCGCGCTCGCACCCAACTGCCGCTCGCGAAAGAACAGCTGCGTCCACCCGCCGATCAGCGCGCTGTTGACCAGCCACAGGCCGACCGCCGCATTGCGGCTCGCCCCCGATGGGCTGCGCAACAGGCGATAGCCGCCCACCGCCAGCCCCGTTTCCAGCACCGGCCACACCGCGCCAAAGGCGGCGTCGGGCGGGGTGAAGCCCGGCTTGTCGAGCTTGCGATACCAGCGCCGCACGCCCGGATGCGTCGCGTCGGGCGCATTGCGACGCCCCACCAGCGCGCTGATCCCCAGCACGGCGGCGACCGACGCCAGCGCCGCACCGCGACCCAATCGACCGCCGCCGTTGTCCGTCGTCCGTCCGCTATCCGTGCCCACGTCTGACCTCCTGTAATCACCTGCCGCTACAGCGAGCCACGCGCGCGGACGTTCCAGCCCATGCGACGACCGGCGATTTGGGCCCAAGCCGCCCGCGACGCGTTACCGGCGGATGAGCTCGCATCACGACCGCTACGCCTATCGCCCGATCACCGATCGCCCTGTCTACGATTGGCCCAATGGTGGCCGCCTCGCCATCTATCTGGGCGTCAATTACGAGGTGTTCCAGTTCGGCAGCGGCCTGGGTGCCGAGCTGGCCCCGGCGCAGACCGATCCCGACGTCATGAACTATGCCTGGCGCGATTACGGCAATCGCGTCGGCGCGTGGCGGCTGTTCGATCTCTTCGACCGGCTCGACCTGCGCACCACGGCGCTGGTCAACGCGGACGTGCTCGATGCCTGCCCTGGCCTGGCCGAGGCGTGCCGCGACCGTGGCGACGAGATTGCGGCGCATGGCGCGACGAACGCCACGGCGCAGGGCGACCTGTCGGGCCGGCGCGAAGCGACGATGATCGGCGACGTTACCGAGCGGCTTGCCGCGTTGGGCGTCCGCCCGACGGGGTGGCTCGGCCCCTGGATTTCCGAAAGCGACCAGACGCCAGACCTGCTAGCGCAGCAGGGCTATCGCTACGTGCTGGACTGGGCGCACGACGACCAGCCGACGCGGCTGTCGACCGCGCACGGCGGGCTGCTGTCGGTCCCCTATTCGCAGGAGATCAACGACATCCCCGCGATCATCGCTCGCCGGCAGGAGGCGGAGACGTTCGCCGGCATGATCCGCGCCGCCGTCGAGCAATTGCTGTCGGAATGCGACCGCCGCCCCGTGGTGCTCGGCATCGCGCTCCACCCGTACATCATGGGACAGGCGCATCGCACGCCCGCCCTCGCCCGCGTGCTGACCGAGCTCCGGGCCGCGAACGATCCGCGCATCTGGTGGACCACCGCCGGCGAGATCGCCGCGCATGTCGACGCAAACGATCTGGCGGTGTGAACCGCGGCCGGCACCCACCAGAATCGAAAAGGATGGCGCGACGCCGCCGGGCGATTAGGCTGGCGCGATGCGGCGTCTTCACATCGCGATTGCCGGCTGCGGCCCGGCGGGCCTCGCCACCGCGTTGCTGCTGCATCGCGACGGCCATCATGTCACGTTGTTCGAGCGGTTCGATGCACCCCGCCCCGTGGGATCGGGGCTGATGATCCAGCCGACCGGTTTCGCGGTCCTGCGCGCATTGGGGCTGGCCGACGCCCTGCTCGACCATGGTGCCCGCATCGACCGCCTGCATGGCGAGGCGGGACGCAGCGGCCGCGTCGTCCTCTCCGTCCGCTATGCCGCGCTCGGCAAGCGGGCCGGGTTCGGTGTCGGCGTTCATCGCGCGACGCTGTTCGCACTGCTGCATCAGGCCGTCGCCGCCGAGGGGATCGCGATCGAAACCGGCTGCGCGGTGTCGGGCAGCGACCTCACCGCCGGCGACCGTCGCGTCCTGCTGCTGGAGGGCGGCCGCCGGATCGGCCCGTTCGACCTCATCGTCGACGCGCTCGGCACGCGCACACCGCTGGCGCCGCCCTGCGGCCGCACGCTCGCTTATGGCGCCCTGTGGGGAACGCTCGACTGGCCCGCCGATGCCGGCTTCGATCCCGCTGCGCTCGAACAGCGCTACCGGCGGGCGAGCGTGATGGTCGGCGTGCTGCCGATCGGGCGGTTTCCGGGCGACCCGCGCCAGCAGGCCGCGCTCTTCTGGTCGCTGCGCGCCGATCGCCTCGCCGAATGGCAGGCGGCGGGGCTCGATGCCTGGAAGGCGGAAGTCTCTGCCTTATGGCCCGCGACGCGCGCCTTGCTCGACCAGATCCGCTCCCCCGACCAGCTCACCTTCGCCCGCTACGCCCACCGGACGCTGCCGACGCCGGCGGAGGCGGGCATGATCCACATCGGCGACGCCTGGCATTCGGCCAGCCCGCAATTGGGACAAGGCGCCAACATGGCGCTGCTCGATGCCTATGCGCTCGCGCTGGCGTTGCGACAATCGCCGGACGTGGCCGCGGCGCTGGGCCAGGCGATCGCGATGCGCCGGCGGCACGTGCGCCTGTACCAGGCCCTCACCGCGCTGTTCACCCCCGTCTACCAGTCCGACAGTCACGCGCTCCCGTTCGTCCGCGACCGGATCGTCGGCCCCGTGTCGAAACTGTGGCCGGCAACACGCATCCAGGCGGCGATGGTCAGCGGGCTGATCGGCAACCCGCTGAAGCCGTTGTTCGGCTGACGGCACGCCGGCGCATCGCGCTCCTACCAAAATGCAAGGTGACGGCGGCACCATCGGGCGATAGGGCGGTTCGGTGAGCGCGATACGCCATCATGTCCTGCATCATCGCTGGTTGGCCGTCTGGCTGATCGCCTTGACGCTGCTGATGAAAATCGTCGTGCCCAACGGCTATATGCTGGGCTCGTCGAACGGCGCGATCACGATCGAGATCTGCTCGGGCTATGGCCCGGTGACGATGACCATGGCGATGCCCGGCATGGCGCATCACGACGACAAGCCGGATCACGGCAAGGCGGAGCAGCCCTGCGCCTTCGCCGGCCTCAACGCGCCCGCGATGAGCGGCGCCGATCCGCTGCTGCTCGCGCTGGTCGTCGCCTTCATCGTCGCGACCGTCTTCCGGACGGTCGTTCCGCCCGCCCCGCGGCAGTTCACCCGCCTCCGCCCCCCGCTGCGCGCGCCACCCGCCACCGCCTGATCGATGGCGAGACGGGACGCCCCGCGGCGTTCCCCTCGCCCGTGCCGCAGGCGATCGTTCGAATCGCGCGCGGTTTCGGCTGCCGGCCGCCCATCGGGCGGCACGGCGCCTGATGCTTTCAGGGGATCATCGTGCCTTCATTCCAGTATCTTGCCGCGGCCTCGCTGGTCGCGCTCGCCGCGTCGTCGGCGTCTGCCCAATCCACCGACCCGCGCCGCGCCGAATTGCTGCGCCAGCGCGACGCCATCGACGCCGAATTGCGCAAGCTCGACGCGCCGGCGCCTGCCACCACGCCGACGCCGTTGGCGTCCACGCCCATCGACACGCAAGCCGCGCCCGGCGACATCATCGTCACGGGACGCGCACTGACGCTCACCACCCAGGTCACGGGCCAGACCGACACCACCATCTCGGATCGCGATTTTCGCAACACGCCGGCGCGCACCATCGCGGACATCGTCAAGCTCTCGCCCGGCGTGACGGTGATCGGCGGCAACGGCCCGCGCGACGTGGGCGTGTCGATCCGCGGCTCCAACGCGCGCAACAGCTTCGGCGCACGCAACATCCAGGTGTTCGAAGACGACTTCCCGGTCACCCAGCCCGACGGCCTCGCCCGCTTCGACCTCACCGATCCGCACGCCTATGGCGCGGTCGACGTCGTCCGCGGGCCATCGTCCGCCCGGTACGGCAATTACGCGATCGAGGGCGCGATCAACTTCCGCACCCGCCGCGGCCGCGACATCCAGGGGGCCCAGCTGGGGCTGGACGCTGGCAGCTACGGCTATCTCAACGCCTATGCGACGATCGGCCACGGCAATGCCGACCAGGACTATGCGCTGTTCGGCAGCTTCGTGCGCGCCAACGGCGCGACGGGCCATACCGGCTATGAGACGGGCACGATCAACGCGCTCGCGACCGTCGCGCTGTCGGATCGCGACCGGCTGACCGGCAAGCTCATCTACAACGAGGGCGAGTTCCGCCTGTCGACACGGCTGTCGTTCAACCAGTTCGCCGCCAACCCCTATCAACAAGGGTGCGAGCAGGCGGCGACCGCCGCGCCGGGATGCGGCACGATCTCGGTCCTGGTGAACGGGATCAACGGCACCCGCATCGCCCAGACCGCGACCGAGGGCGATCTCGCCCGCAACGATCGCCGGACGATCGTCGGCGCGCGCTGGGAGCATGACCTGTCGTCGGCGACGACATGGCGCACGCAGGCGCTGTTCGACAGCCGCGTCGTCAACCAGCCGACCGGCGCCACCCCCTTCAAGGGGACGCTGGACAGCTATGCAATCAGTTCGGACGTCACGAACCGCGGGCGGCTGTTCGGCATGGATGCGGTCAGCTTCGTCGGCCTGTTCTACGGCTATCTCGATAACCAGAGCTTTTCGTTCAACAAGACGCCCGCCGGCCGCAACGGCATCGGCGCACCGACTCAGACCGTGTTCGGCGACGTGCGCAACCTCGGCATCCGCGCGCGCGAGGAATTGCGGCTGACCCCGACGCTCACCTTCGTGGCGGGCATCGGCGCGGAACGCTCGATCATCAACATGCGCCAGACCGCCTACACCTATCCGGTCGGTGCGAACCCGACGATGACGGTCGTGCCGGCGCTGCGCCGGTTCGGCAATGTCGCCCCTGAAGCCTCGCTCGTCTGGCAGGCGGATCCGGCCCTGCGCCTGCACGCGCGCGTGGGAACCGCTTATGGCATCCCGCAAGCCGGCCAGCTGTTCGTCACGCCCGCCGGCGTGCCGGGCGACAATGTCGCGCTGAAGACCCAGAAGAACACCGGCGTCGACTTGGGCGGCGAGCTGCGCCTCGGCCGCACGCTCACCGCCGAACTGACCGGCTATTACGAATGGTTCCGCAACGAACAGGTCAGCCAGTCGGCCGGCGTCAACCTGTTGTCGTTCACCACCAACGTGCCGCGGTCGATCCACCGCGGCGTCGAACTGGCGGTGGAATGGCGTCCCGATCTGGTCGAGGGCGGCTATGTCCGCGGCAATTACAGCTACAACGACCAGCGCTACACCCAATATCTCGAGCGGCTGACGTCGGGCGCGGTGTCGGCGGTGTTCGACCGCGACGGCAACCGCATTCCGGGGGTGATCCCCACCTTCGCCAACCTTCGAACCGGATATGACCGCCCTGCCGGTCCGCTTGCCGGACTGGGCGGGTTCGCCGAGGTGACGTGGCGTTCGCGCTACTGGATCGACAATGCCAATTCGCTGCGCGTGCCGGGCTATGCGCTGGTCAATCTGAACCTGCATTACGATCCCCCCGCCGGCGCCGGCTGGTGGTCGCGCCTGTCCTTCTACGCCTCGCTAGAGAATCTGACCGACAGGACCTATGTCGGCTCCGCCTCGATCATCGCCAACAGCCTGGCCGCGAACGGCACGCTCAATCCGCCAACGGTGCTGCGCGGCGTCACCGGCTCGGTCTATGCGGGCCAGCCCCGCACGATCTACGCCGGCATCAAGGGACGGTTCTGATGGCAAGCGACACGCAGGGCCGCGCCACCCAGGCAGGCGGCTTCTATTCGTCGGTCTGGCGCTGGCACTTTTACGCGGGGCTGTTCTGCATCCCGTTCGTGATCTGGCTGGCACTCACCGGCACGATCTATCTGTGGCGCCCGCAGATCGAATCCTGGCTCGACCGCCCCTATGATCGCCTGCCCGTCGCGGGCGCGCCGGCCTCGCCCGACGCACAGGTCGCCGCCGCATTGCACGCCGTGCCCGGCGCCACCTTACGCAAATATGTGATGCCCGAACGCCCCGACGCCGCGGTCCGCGTGCTCGTCACCCGCGACGGCGCAGACCGGCGCGTCTACCTCGATCCCCACTCGCTCGCCGTGCTGGGGGTCGTGACCGAAGAGCAGCGCCCCATGCGCGTCGTTTTCCGCCTGCACGGCGAATTGCTCGCCGGGGCGGCCGGCAGCTACCTCGTGGAGATCGCCGCCTGCTGGGCGATCGTGATGCTGCTGACCGGCCTGTATCTGTGGTGGCCGCGCGGGCGGCGCGGCCTCGCCGGAATCCTCTACCCACGGCTGCGCGCACGGGGACGCCTGTTCTGGCGCGACCTCCATGCGACGGCGGGCATCTGGGTCACGGTTTTCGCGCTGGGGCTGATCCTCACCGGCCTGCCCTGGGCCAAGGGGTGGGGAACCTACCTCACCCAGGTCCGCCAGGTCACCGGCACGTCGCGGGGCCCGGTGGACTGGACGATCGGCGGCAAGGCTCCCAAGGCGGATGCCGCGTCGGGCGAGCATGCCGGGCATGGCGGCATGACGATGCCGGCGCCGCCACCGTCCCCGGGCGATCTGGCCCGCGTCATCGCGACCACCCGCCCGCTGGGGCTCGCCGGACCGGTGCTCATCACGCCCCCCGCGCGGGCAGGCGCGCCCTGGTCCGTCGCCTCCGACACGGCAGACCGTCCCTTGCGCAGCACGCTCAAGATCGACGGCGCCAGCGGTCGGATCGTCAGCCGCACCGATTTCGCGCAACGCCACTGGATCGATCGGGTGATCGGCTATGGCATCGCGGCGCATGAGGGCGCGCTGTTCGGCCTCGCCAACCAGCTGCTCGGCACCGCCACCGCGCTGCTGCTCGTCCTCTTGTCGGTGTCGGGCGGGGTCATGTGGTGGCGGCGGCGGCCGATCGGTCTGCTCGGCGCGCCCATCCCCGTCGGCCGGGCGCGGTTCGGCGCCGGGCTGGTCGTCGCGATCCTCGCCCTCGCGCTCTACCTGCCGCTGTTCGGCCTGACGCTGATCCTCGTTCTGTTGTTCGAGGGGGTCGCAAGGCGGTGGCTCCCCGGCCCGTCGCAATGGCTGGGCCTGCGATCCGCCTGACACGGCCGCAGGGCGTCATTCGGGGCAAGCCGGCATCGCACCAGCCCCGCCTCCGGATGACGCCGCCACGTTGATCGCCGCCCCCGCCCGGCGTATCGCGGGGACATGACCCGCACACAGCCCTGGCGCAAAGCCCTGATCGCGCTGTTCGTCGCGATCCTGGCGTTCACCGGCTATCACGCGGTGCGGACGGTCAGCGACGCCCTGTATTGGAACGCGCACCGCGACGAACCGATCGAGCCGTGGATGACGATCGGCTATGTCGCGCATTCCTATCACGTCCCGCCGCACATCCTGCATGCCGCGCTGAACCTGCCGCCGACGCCGGATCGCCGGCCGCTCGCCCGCATCGCGCGCGACAGCGGCCGGTCGATGTCGCAGGTCGAGGCGAAATTGACCTATGCGATCGTCCACGTCCGGCCGCCATATCCGCCCCCCGGCCCGCCACCGCCGCCCGTGGCCCCGTCCGGATCAACTTCGTCCGGATCGTCGTCCCGATCGGCGTCGCCCGCCCGATGACCGACCAACTGCTCGAACTGCTGACGACCTATGGTCTGCCCGCATTGTTCGTCGCGATGATCCTGGCGGCGGCGGGCATGCCCTTCCCCAGCTCGCTGACGCTGGTGGCGATGGGATCGTTCGTCGCGCAGGGCGAATTGTCGTTCTGGCCCGTCGTCGCCGCGGGCTCGGCCGGCGCCGTCATCGGCGACCAGATCGGCTATGCCTTCGGGCGCTACGGCGGGCGCCCCCTGCTCGCGGCGGTGACCAGGCGCATCGGCGGCGCGGACAAGGTCGAGCAGGCAGAGGCCTATTCGCGCAAATGGGCAGGATGGGGCATCTTCTTCAGCCGCTGGCTGATCGGGCCGCTCGGACCGTGGATCAACGTCACCAGCGGCCTCACCGAATATCCCTGGGCCCGTTTCCTCGCGCTCGACGTCGCGGGCGAGGTCCTGTGGCTGGTGATCTACGTGTCGCTGGGCCGTGCGTTCAGCGATCAGGTGCAGACGATCGCCAGCCTGCTCGGCAACCTCACCTGGGTGATCGTCGGCCTGCTGGCGGCCGTCCTGCTCGGCTGGAAGCTCTTCGGCCGATCCCAGGCCCCGACCGACGATCCCGCATAGCCCGCCGCCGGATCGGGGCGGCGGCGATCAGCGCTGCTTCTTCGTGATCGTCGCCGTGAAATCGGGGTCCTTCTTCGCCACCCAATCGACGAATTTGCGCACATTGGGGTGATCCAGCAGGCCCGCGACGTTCATGCCGTGCCGCTGCAATTCGGAATTGGTGAAGTTCGCGGTCAGCGTCTGCTGGCAGATCGGATGCATCGGCACGACGTCGCGGCCGCCACGACTCTTGGGCACGGGATGATGCCAGACGATGGTCTTGCCCGTCGGCCGGCCGCACAACCAGCACGGCGGCGGCGCGGCCGGCGTGTCGTCGTCTGCGGGCAGGTGATCGTAGGGATCATATTTCGAACGTCTGGCCATAGCGCGATCCGATTGCTTCGATTGCCCCCGCCTGTAGCGAAGCGATCCGCCGCGTCCTAAGGAAAGCGGCGAACAGGGTCCGATCACTGCGGACCGATCGGGGACTATCATGACGGATTCGTTGAAACCTTGGGACCCGGCGTTGGTGCGCCGATGGCTCGACCGTCGCCACGCCGCCGCGCGGCTGGATCAGGCGGCGGCCGACCGGCAAGGCTATGACGCGCGCGACGATTACGACAAGGCGGCGGCCGAGGAATGGGTGTGCCGCACGCTGAAGGATGACGATAGCACGGCCGACCAGGCCGCCTTTGCCGCCCGCCTCAAGCAATTGATCGCGCAGGACGACTATCCCGCGACCGGCCTCAATGACGAGGACCGGTTCGAACGGCACGTCCGAACCTATCTGCGCAAGGTCGCCAAGATGACGAAGGCGAACGAAGGCTTCGAAAAGACCCTGCGCCACCAGTGAACGCGGCGGCGCCTCTTGCCGCCTTGCCCCATACGGACCTTGCACGACCGGCAAAGTAGGGCGCATGCAACACTGGTAGGACCAAAAAGCACCAGCTAAACTCCTAGCTGCGTTGACGCGCGCAACAGCTCGGCCGATGAATGACCACAACATCGCATATCTGGTACTACCAGAAGAGAGAGGTGCCGTGGACGTCTGGGCGCAAAATTACGATCCGTTGGGCAATATCTGGCTCTCCAGCCTGGTCGCCGCCGTGCCGATCATCTTCTTCTTTCTGGCGCTGACCGTTTTTCGCCTGAAAGGCTATGTCGCGGGGACGATCACCGTGGCGCTGACGTTGGCGGTCGCCATCGCGCTGTACGGCATGCCGGTGCACAGTGCGCTCGCCGCCGGCGTGTTCGGCTTCTTCTACGGTTTGTGGCCGATCGCCTGGATCATCCTGGGCGCAGTGTTCCTCTACCGTATCGCGGTCGCCACCGGCGCGTTCGACATCATCCGGCAGTCGATCCTGAACGTCACCGAGGATCAGCGTCTGCAGCTGTTGCTGGTCGGCTTTGCGTTCGGTGCCTTTCTGGAAGGCGCGGCGGGGTTCGGTGCGCCGGTCGCGATCACCTCGGCCTTACTGGTCGGCCTCGGCTTTCGGCCGCTCTATGCGGCGGGGCTGTGCCTGATCGCCAACACCGCCCCCGTGGCGTTCGGGGCGATGGGCATTCCGATCGTCGTCGCCGGACAGGTGACCGGCATCGACCCGTTCCTGATCGGGCAGATGGCGGGGCGGCAGTTGCCGTTGCTGTCGGTCCTCGTGCCCTTCTGGCTGATCCTGATCATGGACGGCCCGCGCGGCGTACGCGAGACGTGGCCCGCCATCCTGGTCGCCGGTGGGTCGTTCGCCATCGTCCAGTTCCTGACCGCGCAGTTCATCGGACCGGAGCTGCCCGACATCACCGCCGCGCTCGCGACCTTGATCACGCTGCCCATCTTCCTGCGCTTCTGGCAGCCCAAGCGCATCTTCCGCTTCGACGCGGCGGAGGTCGCCGCCGATGGCGCGGTGCCGGTCGCGCCGGTCACGGCGCAGACCGTCCGCCATTCGCCCGCACAGATCGCCTGGGCCTGGTCGCCCTTCCTGATCCTGACCGTGTTCGTCACGCTGTGGAGCATCGCCCCGGTCAAGGCACTGTTCGCCACCAACGGGCCGCTCGCGCACCTCGTGCTGAAGCTGCACGTGCCGTTCCTCGACAAGCTGGTCGCCAAGGTGCCGCCGATCGTCCCGCAGGTCACGCCCTATGAAGCGGTGTACAAGTTCGACTGGCTGTCGGCGACCGGCACCGCGATCATGCTGGCGGCGATCGTCACCATCGCCTTCCTGCGGATGAAGCCGGCGGATGCGGCCCGAACCTTTATCGACACGTTGAAGAGCCTGCTCATCCCGATCTATTCGATCGGCATGGTCCTCGCCTTCGCGTTCCTCGCCAATTATTCGGGGCTGTCGGCGACGCTCGCGCTGGCCCTGGCGCATACGGGATCGGCCTTCACCTTCTTCTCGCCGTTCCTCGGCTGGCTGGGCGTGTTCCTGACCGGGTCGGATACCTCGGCCAACGCGCTGTTCGCGGCATTGCAGGCCAATACCGCGCACCAGATCGGGGTCAGCGACGTGCTGCTGGTCGCGGTCAACACGACCGGCGGCGTCACCGGCAAGATGATCTCGCCGCAGTCGATCGCCATCGCCTGCGCCGCCGTGGGGTTGGTGGGCAAGGAATCCGACCTGTTCCGCTTCACCGTGCGTCACAGCCTGCCGCTCTGCGCACTGGTCGGGATCATCACCACCGTCCAGGCCTATCTCCTACCATGGATGATCCCATGAGCGGCTCAGCCAGCGTATCCCACCGCGCGGAAACCGCGATCGAGGCGCTGATCGCCCAGCGCAAGTTGCTGCCCGGCGCGCGCCTGCCCTCCGAACGATCGCTGGCCGAGACGCTGGGGGTATCGCGCAACATCCTGCGCGAGGCGATGAACCGGCTGGCGGCGCAGGGACGGATCATCATCCGCCCGCGTGCCGGAGCGATCCTGGCCGAGCCCTCGGCGCAATGGACCGAGCAGATGATCGCCGAACCGCTGGCTCCGCTCGTCGAGGCCAATCCGGGCTATGGCCATGACATCTTCGAGGTGCGGGAGTCGCTGGACGGCACCGCCGCCTATCATGCCGCCCGGCGCGCCGATGCGGTGGACAAGGACCGTATCCGCCGCCGTTTCGATGCGATGGAGAAGCTCCACGGCGCGGGCGACGTCGCGGCGGAGGCGCATGCCGACGCCGCTTTCCACCTCGCCATCGCGCATGCCTCGCGCAACGCGGTGCTGACGCATGTCATGTCCAGCCTGTTCGGGTTGCTGCACACCAGCATCTCGCAGAGCCGCGAAAAGATCTACGCCGTGCCGCGGACGTTCGAGGCGCTGTCGGCGCAGCACCGCGCGATCATGGAACGGATCGTGGCGGGCGACGCGGACGGCGCGCGCGATGCGGCCGACGTCCATCTCGAATTCGTGCGCACTACGGTCCGGCAGGTCGAGGACGACCTGGCCCGCACCGAGCGCGCCACCGCCGCGCGCAGCGCCGAACTCTCGTTATAGATTGGGAACGCCCCGATGATCATCTCCGCCCCCACCGACTATCGCGAAGCCGCGCGCCGGCGCCTGCCGCCGTTCCTGTTCCACTATATCGACGGCGGCGCCTATGCCGAACATACGCTGCGCCACAATGTGTCGGACCTGTCCGACATCGCGCTGCGCCAGCGGGTGTTGCGCGACGTCGCCGATATCGACCTCGGCACGACGCTGTTCGGCCGGTCGGTCGGCATGCCGGTCGTCCTCGCCCCCGTCGGCCTCACCGGCATGTACGCACGGCGCGGCGAAGTGCAGGCGGCACGCGCCGCCGCAAGCAAGCAGGTGCCCTTCACCCTGTCGACCGTATCGGTCTGCGCCATCGACGAGGTGCAGCGCCAGTCGCCCGCGCCGATCTGGTTCCAGCTCTATGTGCTGAAGGATCGCGGCTTCATGCGCGACGCGCTGGAGCGGGCGCAGGCCGCCGGGGTGGAGACTTTGGTCTTCACCGTCGACATGCCCGTTCCCGGCGCGCGCTACCGCGATGCGCATTCGGGCATGTCGGGACCGGGGGCCGCATGGCGGCGGATGCTGCAGGCGGTCACGCACCCGCGCTGGGCCTGGGACGTCGGCATCCATGGCCGACCGCACGATCTGGGCAATATCTCGGCCTATCGCGGCGCGGCCACCGGCCTTGAAGATTATATCGGCTGGCTCGGCGCCAATTTCGATCCGGGGATCGGCTGGCGCGACCTGCAATGGATCCGCGACGTCTGGAAGGGATCGATCGTCATCAAGGGCATCCTCGATGTCGAGGATGCGCGCGAGGCGGTGCGTTTCGGTGCCCAGGGTATCGTCGTGTCGAACCATGGCGGGCGGCAGCTCGACGGCGTACTGTCATCGGCGCGCGCCTTGCCCACCATCGCCGACGCCGTGAAAGGACAGCTGACGATCCTCGCCGATTCCGGCGTGCGATCGGGACTGGACGTCGTGCGGATGCTCGCACTGGGTGCGGACGCGGCCATGCTCGGCCGCGCCTTCATCTACGCGCTCGCCGCCGATGGCCAGGCGGGGGTCGCCAACCTGCTCGACCTGTTCGACCGCGAGATGCGGGTGGCGATGGCGCTGACCGGCGTGCGGACGATCGCGGACATCGACTCCACCATCATCGCGGGCTGACGCCGACCGGGCCGGCGGCACGCGCCGGGCCTCTCGATAAGGGGATATCAAATGCCGCATCTTCGGCAGCGGACGAAGTGCGCCTTATTGCTGTGCGGTGTGGCCATGATCGCCGCGACACCCGCCGCTGCGCAGTCCGCCGAGGACTATCAGGCGCTGCGCAGCAAAGTGGCACAGCTGCAGCAACAGCTCGACGCGCTGCAACGCGCGCTCGATGCGACGCACCCGCCCGCGCAGCCCGTGCCGGTCGTCACCGCCACGCCCGCCCAGACAGCACCCGCCCCGATTGCGCGCCCCCCGATTGCGCGCGCAGCCGCGCCAGACCCCCTGCCCCGCCCGGTGGGCACCCCGTCGATCACCGCGCAAGGCGGCACGGCGTCGCTGCCGTCGGGCTATGGCTTCCGCATCGGCGATACCAGCTTCCGGATCGCGGGCTTTATCAAGGGCGATCTGATCGTCAGCCGCTACGGCAACGGCGATACCGCGACCAACCCGCTGGGGCGCGAACTGTCGCTGCCGCAATCAATCCCCGTCGGCGGGCGGCGATCGGGTATCCTCACCGATGCCTCCGCCAAGCAATCGCGTATCGCGTTTCAGACCGCGACACCGGTCGGCACCCAGTCGCTGACCACGCTGATCGAGGCGGATTTCCAGGTCGCGCCCGCGGTGGCCGGCGGAGAGCGCGCGCTCAATCCCTATACCTTCGGGCTGCGTCGCGCGGTCGCTGGCTATGGCGGATTCGCGGTCGGACAGGATTGGAGCAACTTCCAATATGTCGCGGCCCTGCCCGAAACCGCCGATTTCGTCGGCGTCACCGACGGCACCGTGCTCGTCCGCCAGATGCTGCTGCGCTACAGCCGTCCGATCGGCAACGGATGGACCGTGTCCGCCTCGATCGAGAACCCCGAAACCGTGTCCGCGATGGCCGGCGCGACCGCGCTGTCGGACAATGACGATGACAGCATCCCCGATGTGACCGGGCAGTTGCTCTGGGCTTCGAAGGGGGCCAGCCTGTCGCTGACCGGGCTGTTCCGATCGATGCGCGTTGATCCCGCCAACGGCCGGCCGGCGGCAACGGCGCAAGGCTATGGCGTCTCGCTCGCGGGCATTGCGCCGCTGCCCACGGGCAAGGGCGACGATATCCGCTTCATGATGACTGGCGGCCGTGGCCTCGGCCGCTATGTCGGCGCGAACATCGCCGCCGATGCGATCTATCAGGCGGCGGACGACCGATTGGTGGCCGTGCCGCTGGTCGCGGGATTTGCCGCGATCCGCCATGTCTGGACCGGCACGCTGCGCAGCACCTGGATGGGGTCGTTCCAGCGCATCTGGAACCCGGCGTCCGCCTCGCCCCTGTCGACGCGGCAGGTATGGGACACGGCGATCAACCTGTTCGTCTCGCCGTTGCCGCGCCTCGATCTGGGCGTCGAAGCGCGCCTGTCGCACCGGGAACTCGCCAATGGATCGGCGGGCACGCTCGACCGTCTGCATGTCACGGTCAAACAGGGCTTTTAGGACCGATCGACATTCATTGACGCCAAGATACGAAGAGGTGTCGCGTTTGCCGCGCGAGCGGCCTGTCTATCTCGGTCGAGGTCAAGGCGAAGCGTTGCCACGCGCGTCACATCTCTGCGTCCTCCGCGCCTGCGCGCGAACAAAACCCTTTTGTCTTCATGCCTTTCCGCTCGTCGAAAAACCCATCACGACGGTGAATGTCGATACGGCCTAGTTCGCCCCCTCTGCCCTCGCGTCCAATTTAGGGAAAAGCCACAGCCACGCCGTCTTGGGCGGACTTGGGGATGGACACAGCGGCCCCGTGCCTCGTTTACAGCGGGCATCGCATGCAAACGCCGGAGTGCCTCCCATCTTCAACCTCGTCTTTGCCATACCGGCGCTGATCGTCATCGCGCGCTGGCTGTGGCCCCTGCCGTTACCGCTCTGGGCCAAGATAGCCGTCGGCGTCGTGATGCTGGCGGCGTCGCAATTTCACCTGTGGAGCCGGTTGTCGTCGGGATCGGTCTTCGCCCCCGAATTTCCGCGACCCATCGTCATCCTGTTCAACTGGGCATTCGGGGCCCTTGTGCTGCTCGCCGTCTTCCAATTGGTCCTCGACCTCGGCGCACTGCTGACGATGCTCGTGCGGCAGGCGGCGATCCGCGAGCCGGACGCGCTGCGCTACGCCGTCGGAGGTCTCGCCGCGGTCCTCGCCGGGATCGGTGTCGCCAACGCGCTGCGCGTTCCGCCGATCAAGGACGTGACGGTGGCGATCCGCGACCTGCCGCCATCCTTCGACGGCTATCGCGTCGTCCAGCTGACCGATCTGCACATCAGCCGTCTCTTCACGCCGCGCTGGGCGCAGGCGGTCGTCGATCGCACCAATGCGTCGGGCGCCGACCTGATCGTTGTCACCGGCGACTTCATCGACGGATCGGTGGCCATGCGACGCGACGACGTGGCACCGCTCCAGCGGCTACGCGCGCCGGACGGCGTCTATGCCATTCCAGGCAATCACGAATATTTCTTCGATTACGGCGCATGGATGCGGCACCTGTCGGGTCTTGGGTTCCGCATGCTGACCAACGCCCACACGGTCATCGCACGCGGCGGGGAGCGGCTGGTCGTCGCCGGCGTCACCGACCTGTCGGCACCGAGCGTCGGAGAGGCCGGGCCGGATCTCACCCTCGCGCTGCGGGGCGCCCCCGCCGGTGCGCCGATCATCCTGCTCGACCATCAGCCCCGCAAGGCGCGCGACGCCGCTGCGCGCGGAGTCGCGCTGCAACTGTCCGGGCATACGCACGGCGGCATGATCCGCGGGCTCGACCGGCTCGTCGCGCGCGGCAATGCCGGCTTCGTGTCGGGACGTTATGCGGTCGGCGGGATGACGCTCTACGTCAGCAACGGCACCGGCCTGTGGCCGGGCTTCGCGCTGCGGCTGGGCGTGCCGTCAGAGATCACGCGCTTCACCTTGCGCCCCATGGCATAGGATCGCCGCCCAAGCCGTTGAAACAACGGGGCATCATCGACAAACGGCCTTCCCCTGATGCCGGGGGAATGCTCTAACCGTCTGATGACCACCCTTCGCTTCCGTACGCTTCTGGCGCTGCTGACCGGGTTCTCGGCGACGCCGCTCCTCGCCCAATCGACGTACGATCAGGTCGATCCGATGATCGGCACCGGCGGCGAAGGCCATACCTTTCCCGGTGCGGTCGCGCCGTTCGGCATGGTGCAATTCTCGCCCGACACGGACACCACCTGCGTTTTGCGCGCGTGCTACAGCCATGCTGCCGGCTATCGATACGAGGACCCGACGATCCAGGGCTTTTCGCTGACGCACTTTTCGGGCGCCGGGCATTCGGATCTCGGCGATGTGCTGATGACGCCCGTGGCAGGCGACACCGTTCCGTTCGAGCCGGGCGACGCCGGCAAGCCCGGGACGGGCTATCGATCGCGCTACGACCATGCGACGGAGGTCGCGCGGCCGGGCTATTATGCGGTCGCCCTGAAGGACCGTGGCGTCCGCGCCGAACTCACCGCAGGGACGCGGATCGGCGTCGCCCGCTATCGTCCCACCGCCGGGGCGCAGCCGATGCATCTGCTGCTCGACCTGCGCAGCTCGCTCTACAATTATCCCGGCAAGGTCCTGTGGTCGTCGATCCGGCTGCGCCCCGACGGCATCGTCACCGGCTGCCGGCAGACGCGCGGCTGGGCGCCGGATCGCAACTTGTGCTTCGCCATCCGCTTTTCGGTGCCGCTGACGGGGCACGCCTTCGTGTCGACCGAGACCGATGTCGCGTACAAGGGCTTCCAAGGTCCCGGGCGCGGCAGCGACGCGGTGGCCGAACGCGCCGGGCGGGCGCTCGTCGCCCGGTTCGATTTCGGCACCACCGATCGCCCGATCGAGGTCACCAGCGCCATTTCCTCGGTCGACGAAGCGGGCGCGGTCGCCAACCTGCTGAGCGAAACCGGCGATTTCGACGCGATCGCCGCCCGGACCGCGACCGCATGGCACGCCGCACTCGACGTGCTGCGGATCGACGCGCCCGCGCCCATGCAGCGATCGGTCGCGACCGCGCTGTATCACAGCCTCCTCGCCCCGTCCGTCGCCGGCGACGTCGACGGCCGCTATCGCGGGCCGGACAATCAGGTGCATCGCGCGGACGGCTATACGTTCCGATCGACCTTCTCGCTCTGGGATACGTTCCGCGCCGAACATCCCTTGCTGACGCTGGTGCAGCCGGCCGCCACGACGCGCGACATCGTCCGCTCGCTCATCGCCAGCCGCGAACACAGTCCCGACGGCATCCTGCCCGTCTGGCAGTTCCAGGGGCGCGAGACGTGGACGATGATCGGCTATCATGCCGCCCCGGTGATCGCCGACGCCTATCTGAAGGGCATCCGGGGGTTCGACGCGGATGCCGCGCTGGCGGCGATGGTCGCCAGCGCCACCTATGCACCTTATGCCGGTCTCGGCGAGTATATGGCGCGCGGCTACGTGCCGATTGATCGCGAACCCGAAGCGGCATCGAAGACGGTTGAATATGCCTATGACGACTGGACCATCGCCCGCCTGGCGCGCGCGATGGGGCGTACCGACGTCGCCGCAACCTTCGCAAAGCGCTCGGAAAATTGGCGCAACAGCTTCGATGCGAAGACCGGCTTCATCCGCGCGCGCAAAACCGACGGGACGTTCCGCGTGCCGTTCGATCCGACCGCGATCAATTACGGATCCGATTATACGGAGGGCAACGCCTGGCAATACAGCTGGTTCGTGCCGCAGGACCAAGCCGCGCTCGTCCGCGCGCTAGGCGGCGACGCGGCGACCGTCGCAAAGCTGGATGCGATGTTCGACTTCGACACGTCCAAGCTCGACTACAGCCATGCCGAGGACATCGCCGGTCTGATCGGCCAGTACATCCACGGCAACGAACCCAGCCACCATGTCGCCTATCTGTACAATTATGCCGGTGCACCCTGGCGCACGCAGGCGCGGCTGACGCAGATCGTCGGCAGCCAGTATCGCGCGACGCCCGATGGCCTGTCCGGCAACGACGATCTGGGCCAGATGTCGGCGTGGCTGGTCTTCACCGCCTTGGGCTTCTACCCCGTGACGCCCGCCAGCCTCGAATATGTCATCGGCCGCCCGTTCGTGAACCGGGCGGCGCTGACGCTGCCCAACGGCCGGACGCTGACCGTCATCGCGGACAGTCTCGACGACCGACACCCCTATGTCGGCAAGGTCACGCTGAACGGAGCGCCCGTCACCCGCGCCTATGTACGCCACGATGAGATCATGGCGGGCGGCGAACTGCGCTTCGTCATGCAGGCAGCGCCGAATACCACATGGGCCACACGCCCCGCAGAGCGGCCTTACTCCAGCAGCAGCACGCGCTGATCCACAGGCCGCCACGCCCCTCGCAGACCGGCCTGCGGCAACGACGATCGGCAGCGCCACAATCGCCGCCCGTGCGTTGATGCGGCAAACCGAACAAGCGAGACGACCCATGGACTATATCAAGCTCGGCAACACCGGCCTCGACGTATCGCGCCTGTGCCTCGGCTGCATGACCTACGGCATTCCCGATCGCGGCAATCACGCCTGGACGCTGGACGAAGAGACGAGCCGGCCGCTCCTGCGCCAGGCGGTGGAGGCCGGGATCAACTTCTTCGACACGGCAAACGTCTATTCGGACGGCACATCGGAGGAGATCGTCGGCCGGGCGCTGAGGGACTTCACCCGCCGCGACGACGTGGTGATCGCGACCAAGGTCCATGGCCGCATGCGTCCCGGCCCGAACGGCGCCGGCCTCAGCCGCAAGGCGATCATGACAGAGATCGATGCCAGCCTCACCCGGCTCGGCACCGATTATGTCGACCTCTACCAGATCCACCGCTTCGACCATGACGTGCCGATCGAGGAAAGGCTGGAGGCGCTGCACGACGTGGTGAAGGCGGGCAAGGCGCGCTACATCGGTGCCTCGTCAATGGCCGCCTGGCAGTTTGCGACGATGCTCCACGTGGCCGAGGCGAACGGCTGGACGCGGTTCTCGACCATGCAGGATTACGTCAACCTGCTCTACCGCGAAGAAGAGCGCGAGATGCTGCCGCTATGCGCGGCAGAGGGGATAGGCGTAATTCCATGGAGCCCGCTCGCCCGCGGTCGGCTGACGCGCGACTGGAACGAGACCACCGCCCGATCGGACACCGACGAATTCGGCCGCACGCTGTATGCCGCGACGCAGGAAGCGGACCGCAAGGTGGTCGAAGCCGTCGCCGCCGTCGCCGCCGAGCGCGGCGTGCCCCGCGCGCAGGTCGCGCTCGCCTGGGTGCTCGCCAAGCCCGAGGTGTCGGCACCCATTATCGGCGCCTCCAAACCGGCACACCTCGACGATGCCATCGCGGCGCTCGACCTCGAACTTTCGGACGACGAGATCGCCCGGCTGGAGGCACCGTACGTGCCGCATGCGGTGGTCGGCTTCTCATGACCGCGCATCCGGGCGGATCAACCGGCGTCTATTGAACTCGGTCGTTCAGCGCGGCCCTACCGTCGCCGAGCAGCCGGCGCGGTAATCAGCCGCGCAGCCAGTTGGCCGTGATCTCGCCGCTATGCCCCTCCGGTGCCAGCACGGCGCGCAGCGCCTCCAGCAGGGGCGGCAGCGCCTGAGTGAAGGCATAGGGCGGATTGACGATGAACAGGCCGGCGCCGTTATAGATGCCGGGCTGATCCTCGTCGTACAGCCAATGCTCCACCGTCAGGAATTTCGGAATGGCGAGCCTGTGCAGCTGTTCCTTCCACCGCGAATGCGTGGCGCGGTCTTTCAGCGGATACCAGATCACGGTCACGCCATGCGCCCATTTGCGGTGCGCGGCGGCAAGGGTGGTGACGATCCGGTCGCGTTCGTCGGTCTGCTCATAGGGTGGGTCGACCACCACCACGCCGCGTGCGGTGCGGGGCGGCACCATCGCCAGCCAGAATTCGTAGGCGTCGCGCTCGTGCACCGCCGCGGGCGTATCGCGCATCGCCCGGCGTAGCGTGCGGACATCCTCGGGATGTTTCTCGTTCAGGATCAGGACGTCCTGCGGGCGCAGCAACTGCGCCAGAAAGCGGGGGGACCCGGGATATAGGTTTGGCTCGGCTGCGACATTCACCGCCTGTACGGCGGCACGATAGTCGTCCAGCAATGGGGTCTGGTCGGCGAAGGCCCGCATCACGCCGTGCGCGGATTCGCCGGTGCGCTGGGCATCCTCGCCGAACAGGTCGTACAGCCCGCAGCCGGCATGGGTGTCGATCAAGGTCAGCGGGGTCTGTTTCTGCTGCAAGGCCTGGACCAGCGCGATCAGCAGGCTGTGCTTGACCACGTCGGCGCTGTTGCCCGCATGGAAGGAATGGCGATAATTCACGGCGACGCTAGTTCCTGACGATCCAACCCATACGCGCCGCGACAGGTGGCGCCGCGCAAGGCAGCCGCTGTAACCCATCGGGCACGAATGGAAAGCGATCGGACCGGCCGCGGGCTGCGGCCGGCTTTCGCGGTCAGGCAGGATCGCGGTCGTGTGCTGCCCGCATCGACCGCTCAATTGCCTTCGGCATCGACCGAAAACACCACCGGCTTGCCCCGCGACGTCGGCTCCCACCCCGCCGACAGAGCGGCGCGCACGCATCGCGAGATCGTCGCGCCATCCAGTTGCAGACGACCGCGCGGCAAGCCCTTCAACAGCCGCTTGGGCGGCGGAAATTCCACCCAGGCTTCGCGCTTGGCATCGCGTTGCAGCAGCGCGATCGTCATGCCCTTCCACCCTTCGTCGTCCGACTGATGCGGTTCACGTTGCAGGTGCCATTCATAGGTGGCGCCATCGACCAGGACGACGCCGTCGGTGCTATGCGATTTGGACATGCCGGCGGCTCTAGCATGCAATCCCGGTCAGGGCACGACTGCCATGGGGCGGGGAATATGCGCCGTGGCTGTTGGCGACGCCCGCGATCCTTGTCTGACCCCGGGTGACGCAGGCGTCGCCATCGACTATATCGGGGACGAGACCGAAGGAGCCACGACCATGAACGACCGGAAGATCAGCGCCACCCGCCCTGCCCTTTCCGTCCGCCACGGTGTCTATGTCGAGCTTTCTCACCCTCTCCAATCTCTCCGCCGCCACGCCTGACGGCCGATCGCTTTTCGATGACCTGACTCTGTCGGTCGGTGCGGAGCGCATCGGCCTGGTCGGGCGCAACGGATCGGGCAAGTCGACGCTGCTGCACATCGTCGCAGGCGAAGCGTTCCCCGTGTCCGGCACAATCCACCGCGCGGGCACGGTCGACCGGCTTGCCCAGCTTTGGCATGACGGGGACAGCGTCGCCGAGGCGCTCGGCGTCCACGAACCGCTGTCGATCCTGACACGGATCGAAGCCGGGGATGGCACCGCAGCGGACTTCGACGCCGCCGACTGGACGCTGCCGGCCACGATCGACGCCGCACTCGCCGATGTCGGCCTGGACGGCATTGATCTTGAGCGCCCGATGGGGAGCCTGTCCGGCGGCGAGCGGACGCGGGTCGGCATGGCCCGGCTGGCGATCGCCAAGCCGGACGTGTTGCTGCTCGACGAACCAACCAACAATCTCGACGCCGAAGGTCGGGACGCCATCGAACGCTGGATCGCGGGCTGGCGCGGCGGCCTGTTGGTTGCCAGCCATGATCGCGCGCTGCTCAAAACCATGGACCGGATCGTGGAACTCAGCCCGATCGGCAATCGCATCGTCGGCGGCGGCTGGTCGACGTTCGCCGCCACGCGCGATGCCGAACGCGCGCTCGCTGAAGCCGAACAGACCCGCACCGATGCCGCCCTTCGCACCACCCGCCTGGCCGCCCAATCCGCGCGCGAGGCCAAGGACCGGCGCGACAAGGCCGGGCGCAGCTTCGCCGCCAAGGGGTCGGAGCCGAAAATCCTGCTCGGCCGCCAAGCCGAGCGCGCCGAGAACAGCGGCGGGCACGGCCGCCGCCTCGCCGAACGGCAGATCGAGGAAGCCGTGCAAGCCCGCGCGTCCGCCCAGGCACGGGTCGAGGTGCTGACGCCGCTCACCATCGACCTCCCCGCCACCGGCCTCCCGGCGCAGGCCGAGATACTCTCGATCGAGCACGCGACCGTCGCTTATGGCGATCGACGTTTCGGCCCCTGGTCGCTGACGATCCGCGGACCGGAACGCGTCGCGCTGACCGGCCGCAACGGCGCCGGCAAATCGACCCTGCTCGGCCTCGCCAAGGGAGACCTTGCCCCGGCCAGCGGTACGGTTCGCCGACGCGCCGATCGGATTGCCATGCTCGACCAGCATGTCGGCCTGCTCGACGCCGCCGACACGATCGTCGGCAACCTGCGCCGCCTCCACCCCACGCTGGGCGAAGAGGCAGTCCATGCCGCCTGCGCACGCTTCGCCTTCCGTAACCGTGATGCCCAGCGGGTCGTCGGCACGCTGTCGGGCGGAGAACGGCTGCGCGCGGGATTGGCCGCCGCGCTCTCCGGACCGCAGCCGCCCTGGCTGCTGATCCTCGACGAACCGACCAATCATCTCGACATCGAATCGATCGAGGTTCTGGAACGCGCGCTGCAAGGGTTCGACGGGGCGCTGATCGTGGTCAGCCACGACGCTCGCTTCCTGAACGCGATCGGCATTCAACGGTCTATGGCCGTCACCAGCATCACGACGGATACGGCCGCGCCCGAGCTCGATTAGGCTGGCGCAAGGCAACCGGCGCGCGGACAGATGTTCCCCGACATACCCAACGAGGTCTATAGTGCGCAGGCGAGTCCGGCGCCGATCGTCTCCGCCGTGGCCGCATCGTCCTCCGCCAGAAGGATCTCGACAGGCCGAGATGCCCCGTCGCCCGCGTCCCGCGGCTAGCGCTGGCAGCGGTCCCAGCAATAGCGGTAGCGCAACTCGGCAGTGCCGCCCGGCGGGACGACCACCGCCCACGTGTGGACGCCGTCGATGATCGGCAGCGTCGCGTCGATCGCCTCGATCCGCTGGCCGGCAGTGCCGATCGGCACGTCGACCGACGCGGGGGCGGCACCGGCATTGGTCAAGACTACGCGCATGATGTCGGCAGAGATACGCTCCTGCATGACCGTCACCTGCGGGCTGATGCCTGCGGCAATGCGAAACGACTCCCCCTCCGCACGGTCCGTCAACGCACCCTGACCGAGCAGCAGCCGCTCGCCGTTGCGCGTGGCATAAACCGCGGTGCTGCCCGCCGGCAGCGGCACGCCAAGGCCGGCGTCACGGCGATTGCGCAGGGCGAGCACGATGCGGGTCGGCGCGCTCGCGACGGGTTGTCCGGGGTAGAGTCGGGCGCGATACCGCCGATCGAAGGGAACGCCGGCGCGGGACAAGAGCGAGACCTGCTTCTGCGCGCGCGGCGCGACGGTGACGCGCATCGGCACGCGGTAGAGCTTGAGGTCGCCGAGGTTCTCCGGTGCCGGCGGTGCCGGTGCCGGCTCCGGTGCCGGCGGCGGCGGCGGCGGAGGCGGCGCTGCCATTCGGAAACCGGTGACGACGATGTCGTCGGCCTTTTCGAACGTCTCCTCAGGCAGATCGGACGTCGTCGTGCCGAGCGGATAGCAGGACAGCGACAGCGCCGCGACGGCCCGTTCGAGCCCCGGCGTCCAGACGCGGTTGACCCGGCCCGCGACCGCACTGAGCTGCGCGTCGGGGAAGCGCTCGGGATTGGCGTTGGCGAGCGTCAGCCAGGCGAACAGGTCGAGCGTACGGCCGTCGGGCGCGACGGTGGCGACATAGCTCGAACGCCAGTCGAAGCCGCTGGCGAGGTAGCTCAGCTTTACGGTGACGGTGCGCGCCACCGGACTGACCGTCACAACGCTGAGCACGGGCTTCGCCGACAGTCCGCCGGGCACGCCGGCGAAGCTCAGCCGTTCGGGCAAGCCCGAACAGCGCAGCGCCTCGATCCCGGCGCGCGTCTTCAGCACGACGCCTCTCGCAGGACCGGCGACGATCGTCGCCTGTTCGGAAACACGGCGGCCTGTGCCACGATCCGTGCGCGTGAGCGTCACGGTGCGGCCAAGCGTCCCGTCGAACAATCTGATCCTGGTGCTGGTCGGCGGCAACGAAACGACACGCAACTCGCTCAGCCACAGCGTCGCCGCCTTTTCGGCCAACCCGGACCAGTGGGATGCGATCCGCGCCGACCGCGATGTGCTGAAGACCGCCGCGCCGGAGATGGTCCGCTATGCCAGCCCCGTCATGCACATGCGCCGGACCGCGATGGAGGACACCATCGTCGGCGGTCAGGCCATCGCGAAGGGCGACAAGGTCGTGCTGTGGTACATCTCCGCCAATCGCGACGAAAGCGCCTTCCCCGACGCCGATCGCTTCGACGTTCGTCGCAAGGGCGCGCAGCATGTCGGCTTCGGGGCCGGCCAGCATGTCTGCGTCGGATCGCGCCTCGCCGAAATGCAGCTGCGCATCGCGTTCGACACGCTCGCCGATCGTGTTACATCGTTCGACGTGCAAGCGCCGCCGCGTCGGTTCCGGTCGAACTTCATCAACGGCCTGAAGAACCTCGACGTCGTTCTGCGGGCTGCGTGATGGAGAGGGACGCGACGGGCATGCCCAGCAACGAAACGATCATCGCCAAGACACTGGGCCGCGCGCCCGATCGCAGCGTCAACATCGGCGCTTGGCAATTCGCCCGCTGGCGGCAGTTCATCGGCAGCTATGAACTGCCGGCGCTGGTCGATCCCGTCTTCGTCGTCCATGTCGGCGGCAAGCCCGATACCCGCCTGTGGGAAGCGGATCAGTGGAGCAAGTCGCGCTCGATTCCCGGCTGCGCGACGATCGTTCCCGCGGGGGTCAGCACGGGCTGGCGGATCGACGGCGAACTCGACGTCGTCACCGTCTCGGTGCCGGTCGACGAGCTGCAACGGCAGAGCGCGGTCGATCAGTTTCGCGCGATGCGCTTCGCCTTCGCCGACCCGCTCGGCATCGCGCTGACGCGGCAGATTCTGGGCGAATTATACGCCGCGCAGACCGAGGAACGCGCGAATTACATCGATACGCTGCTCGGCGCACTGCGCGCGCACACGCTGCGCGGCACCACGCCGGTCGCCGACGCCGCCTTCCCCAGCACCGATTTCTCCGCCTATCGCATTCACCAGATCATGAACGACATTCTCGCCCATCCCGAAGGCGACCATACGCTGGAGGCGCTGGCGCAGCGGGCGGGCCTGACGCCGTCGCATTTCTGCCGCGTGTTCAAGAAATCGACCGGCACGACGCCGCATCAATATGTGATGAAGGCGCGTCTCGATCGCGCACAGGAATTGCTCGGCGCGTCCGATATGTCGATCGCCGCCATCGCCGACCGGCTGGGCTTCACCAGCCAGAGTCATTTCACCCGAGCCTTCCGCCAATATGCCGGCCAGACGCCCAGCGGCTGGCGCCATACCATCCAGTAGGGACACTCATGCAGACCATCGCCGCGGTTGCCCGCACACCCAAGGGCGCATTCTCGATCGAGGAGGTCACGGTCGAAGCACCGCGCGCCGGCGAGGTCCGCGTCAAGATCGCCGGGGTCGGCCTGTGCCACACCGATCTCGTCTTCCGCGACCAGTTCGCCCCCTACCCGCTGCCGGCCGTGCTTGGCCATGAGGGTGCAGGCGTGATCGAAGAGGTCGGCGAGGGTGTCGAGGGGCTGGCGGTCGGCGACCGTGTCGTCCTCGGCTTTTCCAGCTGCGGCCATTGCGCGCGCTGCCAGGAGCATCTGCCCAGCTATTGCCGCGATTTTCCGCCGCTGAACTATGCCGGCATGCGGCTGGAGGACGGGTCGACCGCCTATTCCGCCAACGGCGAGTCGATCGCCTCGCACTTCTTCGGCCAGTCGAGCTTCGCCGCCCAGGCGATCGTCCGCGCGGGCAATGTCGTGAAGGTCGAGGACGCGGACGCACCGCTCGAAATCCTTGGGCCCCTCGGCTGCGGATTCCAGACCGGCGCCGGCGGGGTGATGCGCTCGATGGCCTGTCCGGCGGGCAGCTCGATCGCGATCGTCGGCGGCGGGCCCGTCGGCCTCGCTGCGGTGATGGGCGCGAAAATCCAGGGCTGCACGACGATCGCGCTGGTCGAACCCGTCGCGGCACGCCGTCAGATCGCGCTGGACCTCGGCGCGACCCACGTCATCGATCCCAAGGCCGGTCCCGTCACCGAAGCGTTGCGCGGCATCATCGCCGATGGCTTCGACTTCGCCTTCGACACCAGCGGCCGGGTCGAGGCGATCGAGGCGGCGCTCGGCGCGCTCGCCTCCCGCGGCATGATCGGGCTGGTCGGCGTTCCCCCGAAGGCGGAGGATGCCGTCGCGATCAACATCGCCGCGATGATTACCTTCGGCCAGCGCGTCGTCGGGATCATGGAGGGCGACAGCGATCCGCAGACCTTCATTCCGCAGCTGATCGCGGCGCATCGCGACGGTCGCTTCCCGTTCGACCGGCTGGTTCAGACCTTCCCGCTCGCCCAGATCAACGACGCCATCGCGGCGCAGGCGCGTGGCGAGTGCATCAAGGTCGTGCTCATCCCCTGACCCTGCTATCCGGTGGCGCGATCGGCGGCGGCGGCGGTCGCGCCGTCGATGCCGGGCGCCGGGCGGTGCAGAGCGTCGACGGCGCAGTGATCGGCTGCGCCACACCGATGGCCCGACGGCGCCGACGACGCTGACGACCGCCCGACGCCGCGTGGTTAGCGGCAATAGTGTTCGCGCAGCACGCGCTTCAGCAACTTGCCCGTCGGCTCGCGCGGCAGCTCGGCCTGGAACACCACGCGCTTGGGCGTCTTGACCCCGCCCAGCTCGCGCCGGGCGAAGCTACGCAGCTCCTCCGCCAGCGCATCGTCCGCCCGCACGGTCGCGGCCGGCTGCACGATCGCGAGCACGCTCTCCCCCATCTCGTCGCACGGCACGCCGATCACCGCGACGTCGGCGACGGCCGGATGCGTCACCAGCAGATTCTCGATTTCCTGCGGATAGACATTCACCCCGCCCGAAATGATCATGAAGCTCTTGCGGTCGGACAGGAACAGATAGCCGTCCGCATCGACATGCCCGATGTCGCCCAGCGTCGCCCAGCCGGCAGCATTGTGCGCCTCCGCCGTCTTCACCGGATCGTTGAGATATTCGAATTGCGGCCCGTCGCCGAAGAAGACGTTGCCCGTTTCCCCCGGCGGCAGCTCGACGCCCGCATCGTCGACGATATGGATATTGCCCAGCACCGCACGCCCGACCGACCCCGGTTTGCGCAGCCATTCCTCGCTCGACAAGGCGGTGATCCCGCAGCTTTCGGTGCCCGAATAATATTCGTGGACGATCGGCCCCAGCCATTCGATCATCGCGCGCTTGACCGGCACGGGGCATGGCGCCGCCGCATGCACCACGGCGCGCAACGACGATAAGTCATAGCGGCGGCGCACCGCCTCGGGCAGCTTTAGCATGCGCACGAAATGCGTCGGCACGAACGTCGCCTGCGTCACCCGATACCGCTCGATCAGGCGCAGCGCCTCCTCGGCATCGAACCGCTCCATGACGATCACGGTCCCGCCCAGCTGCTGCACCGCCATCGCCCAGCGCAGCGGCGCGGCGTGATAGAGTGGTGACGTCGACAGATAGATGCTGTCCGCACCCATGCCGTACAGGCCGCTGCCCATCCGCGTCAGCGGCGTGTCCGCGCCGATCGGCCCGATCGGCAGCGCGCCCTTCACCCCCTTCGGTCGACCAGTGGTTCCGGAGGAATAGAGCAGGTCGGTCCCTGCGCTTTCGTCCGGGATCGGGGTGGTCGGCCGCGCCGCCACCGCCGCGGACCAGTCCGCGAGCCCGTCGCACGCGCCCGTCCAGCAATAGGCCGGCACATCCGGCGCCTCTGCCAGAGCCGCCCGTGCCAGCTCGGCATAAGCGGGCGAGACGACCAGCAGCTTCGCCCCGCAATCGCGCAGGATATAGGCGATGTCGCGCGCGCTCAGCTTGTTCGAGATCGCGGTCTGGTACAGCCCGGACCGCTGCGCCGCCCAGCCGAACACGAACACCTCGGGGGCATTGGCGAACACGGTCGCGACGACATCGCCGCGGGTCAGGCCCAACGCCCGCAACTGCCACGCGCTGGCATTGGACTGCGCATCCAGCGCGGCGAAGCTGATCTGCTCGCCCGACGTCGCCAACACGATCGCGGCCTTCTGCGGATGACGGACGGCATGATCTGCCGGATGCATCGCACCTCTCCCTTATCGTTATGACCGGGTCGAACCACAGCGCAGCCTCGCCCGGCAATCGCAGCGCAAGAAATGTGAAAAGCGGCGCGAGTGCCGGGCAAAGCCCAAACGCCTCGCGTCCGCTATCCCGGCAGGCACGGCGACCCGACAACCGGGCGCTACGGGAGAGGCAGACGTGATCCTGACCGACGACCAGATCGCCATCCGCGACATGGTACGTGCCTTCGCGCAAGAGCGTCTTCGCCCGGCAAGCGCCGGTTTCGAAGCGGCGGGCGGCTATCCGCCCGACCTGTTCCGGCAGCTTGGCGACCTTGGCCTGATGGGCATGACCGCGCCTGCCGACGTCGGCGGGGCCGGCACCGATTACGTCTCGTACGCGCTCGCCCTGATCGAGCTCGCTGCAGCTGACGGCGCGCTGTCGACGATCGTGTCGATCCAGAATTCGATCATGGTTTCGGGCCTGCTCAAGGACGGCAGCGCGGCACAACAGGCACGCTGGCTGCCGCGACTGGTATCCGGCGACGCGATCGGCGCCTTCGCGTTGACCGAGAGCGATGCGGGATCGGATGCCGCGGCGATCCGCACCACCGCGACGCGCATCGATGGCGGATGGCGGTTGAACGGCGCCAAGCAATTCATCACGTCGGGCAGGATCGCCGGGGTTGCGATGGTGATCGCCGTCACCGATCCCGCGGCGGGGCGCAAGGGGATGTCCGCCTTCCTCGTCCCCACCGACACGCCCGGCTATGTCGTCGACAAGGTCGAACACAAGCTCGGCCAGGCCGCCTCCGACACATTCGCGCTGCGGTTCGTCGACTGCGACGTACCCGCCGATGCGCTGCTGGGCGAAGAGGGCCGCGGCTATGCCATCGCGCTCGCCAATCTGGAGGCGGGACGGATCGGCATCGCCGCCCAGTCGGTCGGCATGGCGCAGGCCGCGCTCGACATCGCCGTCGCTTATGCGCGTGACCGTCGCAGCTTCGGCAAGTCGATCATCGATCATCAGGCGGTCGGCTTCCGCCTCGCCGACCTCGCCACGCAATTGGAAGCGGCGCGACAGCTCGTGCTGCACGCCGCCGCACTGAAGGACGCGGGCGAGCCGGCGCTGACCGCCGCATCGATGGCGAAGCTGTTCGCGTCGGAGGCGGCCGAACGGATCGTATCCGGCGCGATCCAGACGCTCGGCGGCTACGGCTATCTCGAGGAGTTCGGCCTCGCCCGCATCTATCGCGACGTCCGCGTCTGCCAAATCTATGAAGGCACGTCGGACATTCAGCGCATGGTGATCGCCCGCGCGCTGTGACGGCGCCCTCCCACACCCACCAATTCGGAGAGACGACAGGATGAACATCGATGGCATTGCGGCGATCGTGACGGGCGGGGCCTCCGGCCTCGGCGGCGGCACCGCCAAACGGCTTGCGGCTCAGGGCGCCAAGGTCACGATCTTCGATCTCAACGCCGATCTCGGCACGGCGCTCGCGCAGGAGATCGGCGGGCATTTCGTGCGCGTCGATGTTACCGACGAACAGGCGGTCGCCGATGCCATCGGGGAAGCGGAGGGCCTCAACGGCAAGGCGCGCATCCTGGTGAATTGCGCCGGCATCGGCCCGCCTGCGAAGGTGATCGACCGCGACGGCAACGCGCTGCCACTCGCGTCCTTCTCAAAAATCGTGACGATCAATCTGATCGGCACATTCAACGTGATGTCGAAATTCGCCGCGGCCCTCCACACCGCGGCGCCGATCGGCGAGGAGCGCGGCGTCGTCATCAACACCGCCTCCGTCGCCGCCTATGACGGTCAGATCGGGCAGGCTGCCTATGCCGCATCCAAGGGCGGCGTGGTCGGCATGACGCTGCCGATCGCGCGGGAACTGGCGCGCTATGGCATCCGCGTGATGACGATCGCGCCCGGCATCTTCTGGACGCCGCTGCTCGCGACGCTGCCGCAGGAGGCGCAGGACAGCCTGGGCGCGCAGGTGCCCTTCCCCAGCCGCCTCGGCCAGCCCGACGAATATGCGCAGCTGGTCGAATCGATCGTGACCAACCCGATGCTCAACGGCGAAACGATCCGCCTCGACGGCGCGATCCGGATGGCGCCGCGATGACCGCGCCCACCGAGCGGGCGCGTACGATCGGCGCGGCGGTGGAGGCCTTCGTCCGCGATGTCGTCGCGCCCTACGAAAGCGACCCGCGCCGTGACGCGCACGGGCCCAGCGACGCACTGGTCGACGAATTGCGCGGCAAGGCGCGCGCGGCGGGCGTGCTCACCCCGCACATCCTGCCCGATGGCACCCATCTGACGCAGCGCGAAACCGCCTATGTCCTGCGCCAGTCCGGCCTGTCCCCGCTCGGCCCGATCGCGGTCAACACCGCCGCGCCGGACGAGGGCAACATGTACCTGCTCGGCAAGGTCGGCAGCGACGATCAGAAGCGCCGCTTCCTCGATCCGCTGGTGCGCGGCGACGCGCGCTCGGCGTTCTTCATGACCGAACCCGCGGCAGACGGCGGCGCCGGCTCGGATCCGTCGATGATGCAGACCACGGCAACGCTCGACGGCAATCACTGGGTGGTCAACGGTCGCAAGGCGTTCATCACCGGTGCCGAGGGCGCGAAGGTCGGGATCGTCATGGCGAAGTCCGACGCCACCGACGGGACCGGGGGCGCCTGCATGTTTCTGGTCGATCTGCCCGATCCGGCGATCACCATCGAGCGCGTGCTCGATACGATCGACAGTTCGATGCCCGGTGGCCATGCCGTGGTGCGGATCGACAATCTGCGCATCCCGGCCGACCAGATGCTGGGGCACAGCGGCGAAGGGTTCAAATACGCCCAGATCCGCCTCGCCCCTGCCCGGCTGTCGCACTGCATGCGCTGGCTGGGCGCATGCGTCCGCGCGCATGAGATCGCGACCGACTACGCCAATCGCCGCCATGCCTTCGGCAAGGTGCTGATCGATCACGAAGGCGTCGGCTTCATGCTCGCCGAAAACCTCATCGATCTGAAACAGGCCGAATTGATGATCGACTGGTGCGCCGACACGCTGGACGGCGGTGCCAACGGCGGTCCGGAAAGCTCGATGACCAAGGTCGCCGTGTCCGAAGCGCTGATGCGCGTCGCCGACCGCTGCGTGCAGGTGATGGGCGGCACCGGCGTCACCGGCGATACGATCGTCGAACAGGTGTTCCGCGAAATCCGTGCCTTCCGCATCTATGACGGCCCGACCGAAGTCCACAAATGGAGCCTCGCCAAGAAGATCAAGCGCGACTGGAAGGCGGCGCAGGCATGACGCCCCGCTATATCCGGATCGCGTGCTCGGGCCGGCTCACGATCGCCGCGCCTGACGCCCTCGCCGCCGAGCGCGCGTCCGTCTGGACGGCGCTATGACCGAAGCGCTCAGCCAGACCGCCAACGCGGGCACCACCGCCGTCCGGGACGCGCACCGGTTCGACGAGACCGCGCTTGCCCGCTGGATGGCCGATCATGTCGATGGCTTTTCCGGGCCGCTGACCGTGGACCAGTTCAAGGGCGGGCAGTCCAACCCCACCTATCGCCTGACCACGCCCGGCGCCGCTTACGTCCTGCGCCGCAAACCGCCGGGGCCGCTGTTGAAGGGCGCGCACGATGTGTTGCGCGAGGCGCGCGTGCTCACCGCGCTGGGGAATACCGACGTGCCGGTCGCGCCGGTCCACGGCATCTGCGCCGACGACGGCGTCATCGGCACGCCGTTCTTCGTAATGGGGCTGGTCGAGGGACGGGTCGTCTGGGACGCGACCTTCCCAGACGTGCCGCGGGAAGAGCGTGCCGCCTATTTCGACGCGATGAACGCAACGCTCGCGGCCCTGCATGGCGTCGATTACGCCGCCGTCGGCCTCGGCGATTACGGGCGGCCCGGCAATTACTTCGCGCGGCAGATCGCGCGCTGGTCGAAACAATATCAGGACGATGCCGATGCCGGCCGCGATTCGGACATGGACGCCCTGGTCGCGTGGCTGCCAGACAACATCCCCGCGGATGACGAGACGCGGATCGTCCACGGCGACTTCCGCTGCGACAACATGATCTTCCACCCCACCGAACCGCGCATCCTCGCGGTCCTCGACTGGGAGCTTTCCACACTCGGCCATCCGCTCGCCGATTTCGCCTATCATGCGATGATGTACCGGATGCCGCCCGACATCGTCGCCGGGCTGGCCGGCGCGGACATTGCCGCGCTCGGTATCCCCAGCGAGCGGGAGTACATCGCCGCCTACTGCGCGCGCACGGGCCGCACCGCCATTCCCGATTACGATTTTTACGTCGCCTTCAACATCTTCCGCCTCGCTGCGATCTTCCACGGCATCAAGGGCCGGGTGATCCGCGGCACCGCCGCTTCCGCCTACGCCCGCGAGCGCGCCGCGGCCTTCCCCCGCCTCGCCCGTCTGGCCCGCGAGGCCATGGAGAGCTGCCGATGAGCACCGTCCTGCTGCGCCGCGATGGCGGCATCGCCCATCTGACGCTGAACCGGCCCGACGCCGGCAATGCGATCGACCCGACGCTGGCCGCAGACCTCGCCAGTGCCGCGACCGACGTCGCCGCAGATCCTGCCGTCCGCTGCGTCCTGCTCACCGGCGCCGGCCGGCTGTTCTGCGCGGGCGGCGATGTCGGCGGCATGGCGGCGGCGGGCGAGGATGCGCCGCGCTTCCTGCGCGACCTGGCCGATACGCTGCACGGCGCGGTCGTGACGATGGCGACGATGGCCAGGCCGCTGGTCGTCGCGGTCAACGGCCCCGCCGCCGGCGCCGGCCTCAGCCTCGCCTTGTTGGGGGATGTCGTGATCGCGTCGCGCTCGGCGCATTTCACCGCAGCCTATACCGGCATCGGCCTCAGCCCCGACGGCGGGATGAGCTGGCTGCTGCCCCGCCTCATCGGCCTGCGGCGCGCCCAGGCGATGATCCTGACCAACGCGCGCGTCGGCGCAGACGAGGCGGAGCGCATCGGCCTCGTCACCCGCACCGTCGACGACGCCGATCTAGCGGACGAGGCGCTCCGCACCGCGCAGGCGCTGGTCGCCGCCCCGACCGCAGCGATCGGGGCCGCGCGCCACCTGCTGCTCGAGGGCACGACCGCCACGTTGCGCGATCACCTCGACGCAGAGGCCGCGACCATCGCCGCCGCCGGCGCGCATCCCGAATCCCGCGAAGGCGTCGCCGCCTTCCTCGCCCGCCGCAAGCCCATTTTCCCAGGAGCCTGATCATGGCCGATGCCTATATCGTCAATGCGGTCCGCCTGCCCGGAGGCCGTCGCAACGGCCGGTTGTCGACCGTCCACCCGGCCGACCTCGCGGCCAGCGTCCTCGACGCGCTCGTCGATTCCGCCGGCATCGATCCTGCTGCGATCGAGGACGTCATCATGGGCTGCGTCACCCAGGCGGGCGAACAATCCTTCGCCTTCGGCCGCAACGCCGTCTTCGCCTCGAAACTGCCTGACAGCGTGCCGGCGGTGACGATCGACCGCCAGTGCGGCTCGTCGCAACAGGCGATCCAGTTCGCCGCGCAAGCGGTCATGTCGGGCACGCAGGACGTCGTCATCGCGGCCGGCGCCGAAAGCATGAGCCGCGTGCCGATGTTCTCCAACATGTCGCTCCACAAGAAGGAAGGCATCGGGATCGGCCCGGTCAGCGAGAGCATCGCCGCGCGCTTTGGCGTCGCCGAATTCAGCCAGTTCGACGGCGCGGAAGCGATCGCCCGCAAATATGGCTTCGATCGCGAGACGCTCGACCGCTACGCACTGGAAAGCCATCGCCGTGCCGCCGCCGCCACGCAGGCAGGCGCGTTCAACGCGGAGATCGTGCCGATCATGGTCGACGACGAACCGCATTGGCGCGACGAGGGCATTCGCATGGACGCCACGCTCGAAGCGATCGCCTCGGTGAAGCCGCTGCGCGACGGCGGCGTCATCACGGCCGCGAATGCCAGCCAGATCTGCGACGGCGCCAGCGCGGTGCTGGTCGTCAACGAACGCGCCCTGAAAGCGCACGGCCTGACGCCGATCGCCCGCATCGTCGACCTGACCGTCACCGCGGGCGATCCCGTCATCATGCTCGAAGAACCCCTGTTCGCGACCGACAAGGCGCTGCGCAAGGCCGGCCTCTCGATCGACGATATCGATCTGTACGAAGTGAACGAGGCGTTCGCGCCGGTGCCGCTCGCCTGGGCGAAGCATGTCGGTGCTGATCCTGCCAAGCTCAACGTCAACGGCGGCGCGATCGCGCTCGGCCACCCGCTCGGCGCGAGCGGGACGAAGCTGATGACGACGCTGATCCACGCCCTGCGCGCGCGCGGCAAGCGCTATGGCCTCCAGACCATGTGCGAAGGCGGCGGCATCGCCAACGTCACCATCGTCGAGGCGCTCTGATGGCGCTGCGCACACGCATCACCGACCTGCTCGGTATCGAACATCCGATCGTGCAGGGCGGCATGATGTGGGTCGGCCGCGCCGAACTGGCCGCGGCGGTGTCCAACGCCGGCGGCCTCGGCATCCTCACCGCCCTCACCCAGCCGACGCCCGACGATCTGCGCCGCGAGATCGAACGCTGCCGGTCGATGACCAACAAGCCGTTCGGGGTGAACCTCACCATCCTGCCCTCGGTATCGCCGCCGCCCTATGCCGACTATCGCCGCGCGATCATCGACATGGGTGTCACCATCGTCGAAACTGCCGGCCATCGCCCGCAGGAGCATGTCGAGCATTTCAAGGCGCACGACATCACCGTCATCCACAAATGCACCGCCGTCCGCCACGCGCTGTCCGCCGAGCGGATGGGCGTCGATGCCATTTCGATCGACGGCTTCGAATGCGCCGGCCATCCCGGGGAGGACGACATTCCCGGCCTCGTCCTGATCCCCGCCGCCGCCGACAAAGTGCGCGTGCCGATGCTGGCGAGCGGCGGTTTCGGGGATGGCCGTGGCCTCGCCGCCGCGCTCGCGCTCGGTGCCGACGGCATCAACATGGGTACACGCTTCTGCGCGACGGTCGAGGCGCCGATCCACGACGCGGTGAAGCAGCTCATCGTCGCCAACGACGAGCGCGCGACCAACCTGATCTTCCGCCGCTTCCACAACACCGGCCGCGTCGCCAAGACCAGCGTGTCCGATCGCGTCGTCGATCTGTCGAACCGTCCCGAAACGACGTTCGAAGACATCCGCCCGCTCGTATCCGGTGCGAAGGGGCGGATCGCGCTCGAAACCGGCGACCTCGACGCGGGTCTGATCTGGGCGGGGCAAATCCAGGGCCTCATCCACGACATTCCGACCTGCCGCGACCTAATCGCGCGCATCGTACGCGACGCCGAACGGATCATCACGTCGCGGCTGACGCACTGCATCGTCGCGCCGCACGAGATGGCGGCATGACCGCGATCACCGTCATTCTGCGCGACGACACCATACGCCAGGTCGAAGCCACGGCGGGCATGAGCGTCATGGAGGCGATCCGCGACGCCGGCATCGACGAGCTTCTCGCGATGTGCGGCGGATGCTGTTCCTGCGCCACCTGCCATGTCTATGTCGAAGACGGCGACGGCACCCTGCCACCGCTCAGCCCGGATGAGGACGATCTGCTCGACAGCAGCGATCATCGCCGCGCGCACTCGCGCCTCTCCTGCCAGCTGATCCTGACGGACGCCGACGCCGCCCTGCACGTCCGCATCGCCCCGGAGGATTAGCCATGGCCGAAGCATCCGGGCCGCTCGTCGGCCTTCGCGTGGTGGAGTTCGTCAGCATCGGCCCCGGCCCGCATTGCGCGATGCTGCTCTCCGATCAGGGCGCGGACGTCGTGCGGATCGATCGCCCCGGCGGCAACGGCTGGCCCAACCCGATCATGGATCGCGGCCGTACGGTCATGACGCTCGACATCCGCAGCGACGAAGGGCGCGATCAGGCGATCGCCCTCTGCGACACGGCCGATGTGCTGATCGAAGGCTTCCGCCCCGGCGTCATGGAGCGCCTCGGCCTCGGGCCCGACGTCCTGTGCGGGCGCAACGACCGGCTCGTCTACGGTCGGATGACGGGGTGGGGACAGGATGGCCCGCTCGCCCAAACCGCCGGCCATGACATCAATTACATCGCCATGACGGGCGCACTCGCCGCGATGGGCCATGCCGGCGAACGGTCGCCCCCGCCGCTCAATCTCGTCGGCGACTTCGGCGGCGGCTCGATGTTCCTCGCCTTCGGCATCATGGCCGCCCTATGGGAGCGCGAACGCTCCGGCCGCGGGCAGGTCGTCGACGCCGCGATCGTCGACGGCGTCAGCAATCTCATGACCATGTTCACCGGCCTGACGCCATCGGGACGCATCTCGCTGCACCGCGATCGAAACCCCCTTGCCGGCGCCGCCCCCTATTACCGCACCTACATGTGTGCCGACGGCCGCCAGATCGCCGTCGGCGCGATCGAGCCGCAGTTCTGGGCGCAGTTGCTTACGACGCTGGGCATCGCCTGCGACCGCCCATCGGACCTGCAGCGCGAGGCGGCATGGCCCGAAACCACACGGCTGCTCGAAGCCGCCTTCGCCAGCCAGCCCCGCGCGCACTGGACGGCGCTGTTCCGCGGCACCGACGCCTGCGTCTATCCCGTCCTCACCACGCAAGAGGCGCTCCACGACCCCCATCTCCAGGCACGCGGCACGTTCGTCGATCAGCATGGCATCCCCCACACCGCGCCGGCCCCCCGCTTCTCCCGAACGCCAGGCGCGATACAGGACGGGCGAACCGCCGACCCCACCAAGACGCCATGGAGCACCGCCTGATGCGGGCGTGAGAGGATGTCTCCCCGCCCGCAGTCGGCCGAGGCGGGATACCAGGCCGCATGGCCGAACATCGGCTCACCCCGCTTACCGACGGGACACGAACAGGCTGAACTCTAGCGTGAGCTACCCAGGCGGAACGACAACGGTCAGCCCTTGGCCGAAGGCAGCTCGAACCGTTTTGCCACAGAGCAGAATGCCGCACAGGCCTTTTCTTCAGGCAAGCGTCCGATCGCCTGAACGGCTGAACCCTGACGCCGAAGCGGGTTAATTAGGATGGCCACCTACCCGTCGCGTGAAAAGGCACCGCGCGGGTCGACGCGCGGCCGCCAGCGACGGCCACGCGTAAGCCCGTCAAAAGCCCAGCCTGACCGACATGCCGGGCCGCGCTACCACCTCGGCCCTCAATCGCGTTACGAGGTCCGCCGCATCGGCGGCGGGCCAAAACCGCAACTGTCGTGCGACGACCGCGAAGTCGCCGGGTGTCAGTCCTTCCACGGCGCGCAGGCAGGCCGGGGCGGGCTCTCCGAAAAAGCGCTGGAAGGCCGCGGCAGCCCGTTCGGCCCCGAGCGGTTTCAGCCGCAACTTGAAGACGAACCGCCGCAATGTCGCCGGGTCCAGCCCCGCCTCATGGTTCGTCGCCGCGACCACCGGCAGCGGATGCAGGTCGAGCCACGTCAGCAGTTCATTGACCTGTCCCACTTCCCAACTGGTTCGCGCCGTACTGCGGTCGAACAGCAGCGAGTCCGCCTCATCGAACAAGAGCACGGCCTCGCGCCGCCGCGCCTCGGCAAAGGCATCAGCGATTTGCGCCTCGGTCTCGCCGACCCATTTGGACAGCAGGTCGGATGCACGCTTGACCAACAGCGGCCGATCGAGCGCCCGTGCCAGATGGTGCGCGAAGGCGGTCTTGCCGGTGCCCGGGGGGCCCGTCAGTAGCAGCGACACGTCGCTTGCCCCGCCATCCGCCATCGCCGCGAATAGGCGATCGATCGGCCGATCGGTTTCAAACAGGTCGAGGTCGAATGCCGCCGGGCCGGGCGGCGGCAGCGTGCCACCCCGCAGTGCCCGGACCAGCGCTTCGGCCGCGACGATGCCGCCATTCGTCTCGCCCGCCAGCTTGCCCGCACGCGCGGCCATGCGCAGAACGGTCGCCGCTTCCGGCGCGGCGTCGAGCAGGGTGGAAAAGCCCGGACCGGGCGTCACCTGCTCCTCCTTCGCCACCCGGTCGAGCATCGCCGCTGCCGCCGCCCGCGACGGCAGATCGAGCCGCAGCACGAAGCTCATCCGCCGCAGGATCGCCGCATCGACATTGCCGATCGCGTTGGTCGTCCAGATCACCGGCACCGGGTTGGCCTCCAGCAGTCGGTTGACGAAGACCTTGCTGCCCTCGCGCCGACTGAACCAGTCGCCGCCCGCAGACGGGCTGGCATCGCCGATCAAATCCTCCATTTCGTCGAACAGCAGCACCGCAGACCCCCGCCCACCGAGCAGACGTTGTGCCAAGGCCAGCGCCGCGACGCGGTCCCAACGGCGGGGTTCCTCGCCATCTTCGTCCGCCTCACCCACACCGTGCAACACCGCGCCTGCCGCCGCCGCCAGCGTACGCGCGAGTTCGGTCTTGCCCGTGCCGGGCGGGCCGTAGATCAGGATGTTGACCCCCGCCGCCGCCTCGCCCAGCGCACCGCGAAGCAGGCGGACGAGGAAGTCGATCGGTTCGACATGCGCATAGGCGTCGAGCCCCAGCGTGGCCGCCTGCCGCCGACCGACCAGCGTATCGAGCATCGCCTCTTCGCTCGCCGGAGCCCGGTCGAGCAGACGTTGCAAGGTCCAGCGGATCTCGACATCCGCCTCACCCTCACGGGTTGCCGTGAAGCAGGCCAAGCCCAGCCGCGTGACCGCACCCCGCCGCGCCGCGCGGTCCGCGTCCTCCGCACCCGCCCCGGCCATCTCGCCGAGGAGTTGCGGCAGGTCATGCCCGTGACGGCTGAGCAATCGCGCCAAGGCACCGACGCGCGGCAGTCGGTCGCATGCGACCATCAGGCGCAGCAGCGCCGCATCGAGCGGCGACAATCCCAGCAACCGCGCCAGCGTACCCGCGAGTTCGAGCGCCTCCGCCCGCACCGGTTCCCCACGCGCAGCAGCCAGACCGGCGAGTAAGCCCTCCCAGTTCCATTCGCCTTCTACGTCGGGCAGCAGCCAGGGCCGATGCGGCTCCGCCCATTCCAGCAGCGCTTTGGCGAGCGGTGCCGTGGCCGGCAGCGCGCCCGCCGTCCGGAGCATCAAGCCCCGGACGATAATCAATTCGTCCATATCGTATCCACGCGTCTCTCAGGCCGACGGCGCAAGGGCGCGCGTCGACATCATTCCTGTCGAATGGGTGAGGTGCGGCGGGGGCGGATGCCGGCCCGCCGCCAACGTCGTGGGACGTTTACGCGAAAGGCCGGAGACCGCCGACCCGTGCACCGCAATAGGCGGCAAGGTCGAACACAGCATGTCTCCGTATGGCCCGCCGGTTGGTACGGGCTGGCAGGGTTGATAGCAGAAAGTCGTTACGCTCGCAATCCGTCAGGCGATCGTCACGGCATGCGCCCCTCCCGCCTGCTGCTCGAACCGGGTACGCCGCCCGGTGAAGCGCTCGATCACCGCCGCTGCCGTGCGGGCATGCTCGCTCGGCTTGACGGTCGTGAACACGCCGCCGCCCCCCAGAGCCATCGGCAACAGCAACTGGTCGGCGAGATACGGCCCGGCAAAGGCGTCACACGCCAGATAGCCGCGCATCCGCCCGACCGCCGTCTTCGCGACCCGCTCCGCCGTCACGCCCAATTGCGCGAAACCACTGACAATCTCGGTGACATGTTCGAACTTCGCCTCCAGTAGCAGGATGTTGCCCGGCCCCTGATCGACCGGCAATTCCCGCATGAAGCATTCGCGCTCCGACCAGCCGAACGCCTTGCGGACAACGGCGATCTCGCGCTCGGCAATCGACATGGGCAACCCGGCGAACAAGGCGCAGGCCGACACGCCGAACGCCTCGCCCCGCGCCATGCACTCGACCGGCCGGAGCGGGCCGGGGGCGATATCCACCTCGATCCGCCCACCGCCACGCGGATAGAAACCATGCCGGACCAGCCGCGCCTCGACCTGCCCGCCCATCCGCCGGACGATCGGCAGGAAGCAGCGCTCGATGAACTCGAACGGCGGGGCCAGCATGTTGTGGGTCCCGCCCTCCAGCACCAGCCGCGACGGGGCGTCGGCGAGCAGCAGCGGCATTAGCACCGTCTGCAACACCAGCCCCGTCGATCCCGCCGTTCCGACCGAAAAGCGATAATCGCCAGCCTTTACCCGGCCGGGACGGAAGGTCAGGTCGGACGCCCCGACGACCAGCCCCTCGCACGTCGCGCTGCCGATCGCGCAGGCCGCCTCGATCGCGGTGACATGCTGACGCATCAGTCCCGGCTTCGATCGCTTGGCGCGGACGTTGGTGATGCGGACCGGCTCGCCGGTAACAAGCGACAGCGCGCACGCATTGCGTACAACCTGTCCCCCGCCCTCTCCTTCCGCTCCATCAATCTCGATCATGATATTCACTCTGACCAATGGTGTGCGTCGTTCACGGCCGCCTTGGCGGCCGGTGAAGCGGGGCAACAGGCGCCCGGCCTGTCGCTATCTCCCGCTTCACCCTTTGACGCACACCACCTGTTTCAACGTGTGGACGATCTCCACCAGATCGGCCTGGGCGGCCATCACGGCTTCGATCGGCTTATAAGCCTTGGGCGTCTCGTCGATCACGCCCTCGTCCTTGCGGCATTCGACGCCCGCCGTATCGGCGATATGCTCGTCCAGCGTCACCAGCTTCTTGGCGGCCGTTCGGCTCATCACCCGGCCCGCACCGTGGCTGCAGCTATCGAACGAATCCGGGTTGCCGAGCCCACGGACGATGAACGACTTGGCGCCCATCGATCCGGGGATGATCCCCATCACCCCCTTCGCCGCGCGCACCGCGCCCTTGCGGGTCACCAGCACGTTCTCGCCGAAGTGGTTTTCGCGCGTGACGTAATTGTGGTGGCAATTGACCGCCTCCAACTCCGCCTCGAACGGCTTGGCGATGACCTTGCGCAGCGCGGCGATGACGTTGGTCATCATCATCCGCCGGTTGAGCGCCGCATAATCCTGCGCCCAGCCGACCGCCTCGACATAATCGTCGAAATGGTCGGTCCCCTCCGGGAAATAGGCGAGGTCCTCATCGGGCAGGTTCAGGTGCCATTTGCGCATGTCCTGCTTGGCCAGTTCGATGAAGAAGGTGCCGATCGCGTTGCCGACGCCGCGCGAACCGGAGTGCAGCATCACCCACACCCGCGCCTCTTCGTCGAGGCACAGTTCGATGAAGTGGTTGCCGGTTCCCAGCGTTCCGAGGTGCACGAGGTTGTTCGTGTTCTTGAGCCGCGGGTGCTTCTCGCAGATCCGGTCGAAGCGCTGGACGAGCGTCGCCCAGGCCGAGACGATCGCGGGCGGCGGCGAGCCCCAACTCCCATTGTCGCGCTTGCCCCGGCCGACGCTGCGGCCATGCGGCACCGCCTGCTCGATCGCCGAGCGGACACCCTCCAGATGGTCGGGCAGATCGCTCGCCATCAGCGAGGTGCGCGCCGCCATCATGCCGCATCCGATATCGACCCCGACCGCCGCCGGAATGACCGCGCCTTTGGTTGGGATCACCGAACCCACCGTCGCGCCGATGCCGATATGGACGTCGGGCATGGCGGCGACATGCTTGAAGATGAACGGCATCTGCGCCGCCCGCGCCAATTGCGCCCGCGCGCCGTCCTCGACGGGAACGCCCCGCGTCCACGCCTTGATCGGCACGCCGCCGGGGACGTCGGTGTATTCGTAAGCGGTGGCGGTCATGGTCTAACTCCTCGGACTTACCTGTGAGGCGGCCGGCCTATTCCGGCCGCCTCTGCCGCGTGTCGAACCGTTCAATGCCATGCGATCCGACGAACATGGCATTGCGAGGAGCGTGCCAAATGCCGCCAGACCGTCGAAGATTTGGCCTATCCACCTCACAACTCGTGCTTTTCTCAAAAGTCCGATGCTAAGCGGATTGACCTGCACCTGACGCGGTTACGATTGACATAGATCGTAGTTTATCCTATTGTATCGCCATGAAGCCCACGGTCGCTATCGGTTTTCTCGGCTCGACACTCGACGCTGGCAAATTCGACACCGGGCGGTGGAGCCGATGGCGGCCGACAGTCGGCCTCACCATGCACGAAGACCTGCGGATCGATCGGCTCGTCCTGATCCACGGGACCCAGCATGCGCGCCTTGCCGCATTCGTGGCGCTCGACATCGCCTCCGTGTCGCCGGAAACGCGGGTCGAGATGCAGGTGATGGACTTCGCCGACCCATGGGACTTCGAGGAGGTCTATGGAAAGCTGCTCGACTTCGCGCGGGCCTATCCGTTCGATCCCGATGCGGAAGACTATCTCGTCCACATCACGACCGGCACGCACGTCGCACAGATCTGCCTGTTCCTGCTGACCGAGGCACATTATCTGCCGGGTGGCCTGCTTCAGACACAGCCTGCCCGTGGGTCTGGCGGCGCGGCGGGGACGTGGAACATCATCGACCTCGACCTGTCGCGCTACGACAGCATCGCAACGCGCTTCGCTGCCGACAGCGCCGAGAGCACCAGCTTCCTGAAATCGGGCATCGACACAAGCAACGCCGCCTTCAACGCGATGATCGACGAGATCGAGCAGGTCGCCGTCCGCAGCCGCGCACCCTTGCTGCTGATGGGTCCGACCGGCGCGGGCAAGAGCCAACTCGCCCGGCGCATCTACGAACTGAAGCGGATCAAGCGACAGGTGAAGGGGCCGCTGGTCGAGGTGAACTGCGCGACGCTGAAGGGTGACAGCGCGATGTCGGCCCTGTTCGGCCACCGCAAGGGCGCCTTCACCGGCGCCGCCGCGGACCGCGCCGGGCTGCTGCGCACGGCGGACACCGGCGTTCTGTTTCTCGACGAGATCGGCGAACTCGGCCTCGACGAACAGGCGATGATCCTGCGCGCGATCGAGGACAAGCGCTTCCTGCCCGTGGGCGCCGACCGCGAAATCGAAAGCGACTTCCAACTGATTGCCGGCACCAACCGCGACCTTGCCGCCTGCGTGGCGGCGGGGACGTTCCGCGAAGACCTGTATGCGCGGCTGAACCTCTGGACCTTCGCGCTGCCCGGCCTTGCCGAGCGCCGCGAGGATATCGCACCCAACCTCGACTATGAACTCGACCGCCACGCCGAGCGCGAGGGCGACCGCATCACCTTCAACAAGGAAGCGCGCGACCGTTATCTCGGCTTCGCGACCAGTGCCGAGGCGCGCTGGCCGGGCAACTTCCGCGACCTCGCCGCCAGCGTCACCCGCATGGCGACCTTCAGTCCATCGGGACGGATCAACGTCGACTGCGTCACTGGCGAGATCGCGCGGCTCAAGCGCCTTTGGACGGGCGGGGTGGACGCACCTGATACACTCGCCGGACTACTGTCGCCTAAGCAGTTGGACGCGCTGGACCCGTTCGATCGGGTCCAGTTGGCCCATGTGGTGGACACCTGTCGCGAGAGCCGCTCCTTATCCGAAGCCGGCCGCACCCTGTTCGCCGCATCCCGCCGTCAGCGCACCTCGACCAACGACGCCGATCGCCTGCGCAAATATCTGGCGCGGTTCGATCTGAGCTGGACCGACGTGATGGGCGATCGCTGACCCTCTAGGATACGGGGCGGCCGATGCCGACCCATGCCACTCAGGCCGCCGCCGTGATCCTGCTCCAACCCGCGCGGAAAGCGCTGATCTCGTCCGCCCAGAGTTGATGGGCCGTGTCGGCAAGATCGGGGTGCTCGCCGGCCCATCCGCTCGGCAGGTGTTGTCGCGCCGCGCCGGTAAACATGTTTAAGACCAAAACCGCGGCCTTCCCGGCCAGCGCATTGGTACAATCCGATGCACAATTGTGCAGGTGCCAACGGCCGACCCTGATAGTCAGCCAGCGTCTTCAAACACTTAGCAGCCAATTGGCTGGGATTTCAGGCAGCATGGCTGGGGCGGCAGGATTCGAACCTGCGTATGACGGTACCAAAAACCGTTGCCTTACCGCTTGGCGACGCCCCACCGGGAGGCGCGCCTTATAGCCGGCGGGCGGCGTGTGAAAAGCCCCAACGCGCCGGGTTTTCGCGTGAAAGCCACGAAAACCCGGCCGCGCGTCCTCAATCCAGTCGTTCGAGCCAGCCGTGCGGGTCGGCGGCGCGGCCGCGCTGGATCGCCGACAGCGCGTCGAGCATGCGCTGCGTCAGCTGGCCGGTGCCGCCGCTGCCGATGGTGAAACGGCCGGTCGCTTCCACCACCTGGCCGATCGGGGTGACGACCGCGGCGGTGCCGCAGGCGAAGGCTTCGGTCAGGCGGCCGCTCGCGGCGTCGGCGCGCCACTGGTCGATGCCATAGGGCTCCTCGCGCACCGTCAGGCCCTGGTCGCGGGCGATGCGGATGATCGAATCGCGGGTGATGCCGGGCAGGATCGTGCCGGTCAGCGGTGGGGTGACCATCGATCCGTCGTCGAACACGAAGAAGACGTTCATGCCGCCCAGTTCCTCGACCCAGCGGCGCTCGACCGCGTCGAGGAAGACGACCTGGTCGCACCCTTGCGCGATCGCTTCCGACTGCGCGGCGAGGCTGGCGGCGTAATTGCCGCCGCACTTCGCCTCGCCGGTGCCGCCGGGCGCGGCGCGCGTGTAATTCTGGCTGACCCAGATCGACACCGCGCGCGCGCCGCCCTTCCAATAGGCGCCGACCGAGGATGCGATGACCATGTAGAGATATTCGGCGGACGGCTTCACGCCCAGGAACGCCTCGCTCGCATACATGAAGGGGCGCAGGTACAGCGCGCCGCCATCGATCTGCGGGAACCAGTCGCGCTCGGTACGGACCAATTGGCGGCACGATTCGAGGAACAGCTCTTCGGGCAGTTCGGGCATCGCGAGGCGGCGCGCGCTGTTGTTGAAGCGGCGGGCGTTCGCGTCCGGCCGGAACAGCGCCATGCCGCCGTCATCCAGGCGATAGGCCTTCAGCCCTTCGAAAATCTCCTGCGCATAATGCAGCACCGCGGTGGAGGGATCGACCGTCACCGGCGCGCGCGCGGTGATGACGGCGTCGTGCCAGCCCTGCCCCTCGGTGTAGCGGATCACCGCCATATGGTCGGTGAAGACGCGGCCGAACCCCGGATCGACCAGCCGCGCCGCGCGCTCGTTGGCGTCCACCGGCGTGGTGCTGGGATCGAAGCGAAAAGCGGCCGACCCGGCCGTCGAAGGCGCATTCATTTGATTTCTCTCAGACATCAGGGGTTGCAGACGCGTAGGGACGGTGGCTAAACCGGTCAATATGGCTGCCCCAGTGTCCTCCGCATCCGCGCAATTCCTGCGTGAACCCGAACTCCGTCGTGGCATGGAACTGCTGTATTTCGGCCATAGCCATCTCACGCGCTCCATCGACCAGGGGCTTGCCGCCCAGGGATTGGGCCGCGCGCACCACCGTGCCTTGTATTTCATCGCCCGCAAGCCCGATCTGACGGTCAGCGAGCTGCTGGCGATGCTGGCGATCACCAAGCAATCGCTGGGTCGCGTACTCAACGAGCTGAGCGACCGCAAGCTCGTCACAGCCCGCCCCGGCGAACGCGACCGCCGCCAGCGGCTGCTGCGTTTGACCACGGAAGGGGCGCAGCTCGAAAGCGACCTGTTCGAGGCGGTGCGCGTCAAGATGGCGCAGGCCTATCAGGCCGCCGGCCAGGAGGCGGTGTCGGGCTATTGGGCGGTGCTGGAGGGCATGATCCCCGAGGCCGAGCGCGCCAACGTCCAGAAGCTGGGGCTCTAACCCCCACGCCCATCGGCTGGGCAGCGCCCCGCGGCTCAGCGCGTTTCGGCCGCCATCTCGCGGTTCCGGCGCGCCGAGGCGGCCAGCGTATCGGTCAGCAGCGCGACCAGCCCGTCGGCACGATCGAGCACGTTCAATCCCTGGCGCGTCGATCCGCCCGGACTCGCCACACGATCGGCGAGCGTTGCGGGCGGAGCATCGGCGTCCGCCGCCATGACTGCGGCGCCCTCCAGCGTCGCGAGCGCCAGCCGCGCCGCCTGATCCGCCGGCAACCCCAGCGCCGCCCCCGCCTGCGCCAACGCATCGGCGAAGCGGAACACGAAGCCCGGCCCGCAGCCGGCCAGCGCGGTCACGTCGTCGAACCGCGCTTCGTCGGCGATCCACTCGACATGGCCCAACGGCCGCATCCAGGCGGTCACCTCGTCGCGCACGCTTGCGTCCGCGGTGGAGGAATGGAGCGCCACCACGCCCTTGCCGATCGCGACGGGCAGGTTCGGCATCGCGCGCACCACCGCCCCGGCGCGGCACAGCGGCGCCAGCGTCGCCTCCTCCACCCCGGCCAGGATCGACACCAGCAGCCGCGGCGCATGCCCCGCGATCGCACCGCCCGACAGGCTGCGCAGCTGTTGTGGTTTCAGCCCCAGCAGGATGACGTCATACGCCCCCTCCTCCGCCGCCGGCACCGCGGGTACGACGCGCACGCCCTCGGGCATCGCACGGCCGCTGGGGCTGACGACGGTGACGGCGCGCGCCTCCATCCCCGCCGCCAGCCAGCGGCGCAGCATCGCGCCGCCCATATTGCCTGCGCCGATCATCAGCAGCTTCACCGCGTCAAGCCTCGCCCTGCGTCTCGATCAGTGCCGCGGCCAGCGCCTCGCGCGGGGTCTTGCCGCCCCACAGGACGAACTGGAATACCGGGTAGAAGCGCTCGCACTCCTCGATTGCCGATTCGACCAGCAGCTCGGCCGCACCCAACGACATCGTGCCCTCGTCCTCGCCGTCGATCATCGCCGCATGCCGATACAGCAGCACGCCGGAGGACGACCAAAGCTCGAAATGGCCGATCCACAATTGTTCGTTGACCAGCCCGATCGCCTCATAGACGCCGCTGCGCCGATCGTCGGTCACCTTGATGTCGGGGAAGGCGAGGAATTGCAGGACGCTATCGTCCTCACGCCACAGCGCGCGCAATTCGTACGTGGTCCAGCTGCCCTTGACCGTCGCGACGATCTCGTCGTCATGCCGCTCATGCTCCCAGCCATGCGCAGCGTAATAAGCCTCGAGCATGTCGATGGGGGCGGCGGGATCGGTATCGTGTTCGGCGGAATCGAGCATTATCGTGCCCCTTATCGCACGACGAAGCTGCCGAGGCAAAAAGCCCCACGCAACCCCGTCGTGGACAAGCCTGTCGATAAAGCTGTGGAAAAGTGGGTCAGGCGCCCCAATCAGGCAACCGGCGCCGCACTGGTGGCAAGCTTCGCCTCCAGCGCATCGATCCGGGCCTTCAGCGTGTCATTTTCGTCGCGGGCGGCGACGGCCATCGCCTTCACCACTTCGAACTCGTCGCGGCTGACGAAATCGAGCCCGCCGATCCATTCGCGCATCCGGGCGCGCGCACCCGATTCCGCCTCGCGCCCCACGCCTGCGAGCGTCCCGGCGGCGCCGTTCATCAGCTTCACGAAATCATCGAACAGGCGGTTGTCGGACTGCATATCATCGGTTCCCGGCACATAAGCGTGCGTATTGTCACAGCATCTGGGACGTGTGCGCCCCTGGCACAAGGGTTTCCGCACCGGGGTTGAGCTGGCCGATCCGCCACGTCAGCACGCCGGCGAAGCTGATCCACACCATATAGGGCACGATCAGCCACGCCGCAGCGGTACGAATCCGCCCAAACAGTACCGTTGTGACGATCGACAGCAACAGCATCGCGACGATCACGACCAGCGCCGCGCCGATGCGATGCGCGCCGAAGAACAGCGGCGTCCAGGCGAGGTTGAGGGCGAACTGCACCGCGAACACCGCCAGCGCCAGCCCCCGCCCGCGCGCGCCGCGCGCATGCAGGATGAGCGCGACCGCAAGGCCCAGCAGGATGTACAGCGACGTCCAGGCGACCGGAAACACCCAGCCCGGCGGCGTTAGCTCGGGCTTTTGCAGCGCGACGTACCAGCTATTCTCCGACCCCGCCGGCACGGCACGGCCCGAGGCGAAGCCCAGCAGCAGGATCAGCGGCACGGTCACGATCGCCCAGCGCAGGAACGACATTCGCAGCTGACCCTTGGACGCAATCCCGCTCACCGACGCTTCCTCCGCATGCCTTTCGCGCCCCTTGTCGCGTGACGGCCCGTTCGTAAAGCGTCCGTTACGATTATCGTTCCGTCATGGCCCGTTTCGGGATGCCGCGACCAGAAATTCGATATTGCCTTCGGGCCCTGTGATCGGGCTTTCGGTGACGCCCGCGACGCTCCAGCCGCTCGCCTCCAGCCACGCGACCACGGCGTCGCATACCCGGGCATGCACGGCGGGATCGCGCACCACGCCGCCCTTGCCCACCTCCTCGCGCCCCGCTTCGAATTGGGGCTTGATGAGGGCGAGCAGACGCGCGCCTTCTCGGGCGAAGGTCATCGGCCGTTCCAGCACCTTGGACAGACCGATGAAGCTCGCATCGCAGACGATCAGGTCGACGGGCTCGGGGATATGCGCGTCGGTCAGGATCCGTGCGCTGGTCTGTTCGTGGACGATCACGCGCGGGTCCTGGCGCAGCTTCCAGGCGAGCTGGTTGGTGCCGCTGTCGACCGCATAGACGCGCGCCGCGCCACGGGTCAGCAGCACGTCGGTGAAGCCGCCCGTCGACGATCCCACGTCGATCGCGACGGCGCCGGTCACGTCCCACCCGACATGGTCCAGGCCGTGCGCCAGCTTGATGCCGCCGCGCGACACCCAGGGATGATCGCGCCCACGCACCTCGATCGGCGCATCCACGGGCAGCGCCTGCCCCGGCTTGTCGACCTTGCGCGTGTCGACGAACACCAGCCCCGCCATCACGAGCGCCTGCGCCCGCGTCTTCGATTCGGCGAGCCCGCGGTTCACGAGCAACTGGTCGGCACGGATCTTCGCCATCAGGGCTCCGTAGCGAGGGCACCGCCCGGCGTCACGCCCCCTGCTGTGCGATGGCACCCCCGCGCTCCCACTCACATCGCCGATCGCCCCCGTCATTCATGGGCAGTCGCCCACCCCGGCCCCACCCGTCATTCCCGCGAAGGCGGGAATCCAGACGCGCTACCGCTCCGATTCCATCACAAACGTCGGAGGTTCTGGAGTCCCGCCTACGCGGGAATGACGGCTCTTGCCCCCTCCCGCTCCACCCGTCGCATCCCGCCCTCCATCAGCCGCGACTCTATTGCCTATAGGAATAGTAGGATTACCTTGCCTGTCGGGAAGCATGACCGTACGGCGTGTCCCGATACGCCGGCCGGCCCCGCTGTCCCCCACTGGAGGGAGATGCAGCATGACCGGATTTTCCCATTACGACGCGACCTTGCCGACCATCCTGACCGTGCCCGGCCTCGGCGGCTCCGGGCCTTCGCACTGGCAGACCTTGTGGGAGGAGGCGCGGCCCGACACCGTCCGCGTCGAACTCGGCATGTGGCACACGCCGCACCGCAACGCCTGGGTGACGAAGCTCGACCAGGCGATCGCCCGCGCCGAAGCCCCCGTCATCCTCGCCGCGCACAGCCTCGGCTGCCTTGCGGTGGCGTGGTGGGCGGAACTATCGCCGCAACCCTATGGTTGGCCGGTCGCCGGCGCGCTGCTCGTCGCGCCTGCGGATGTCGACCGCCCGAACGCGCCCGACGAATTGCGCGGCTTCGCGCCGACGCCGAAGACGCCCCTGCCCTTCCCGTCGATCGTCGTCGCGTCGAGTGACGATCCGTGGATCACCATCGACCGTGCGCACAGCCTCGCGGCGCAATGGGGCAGTCATTTCGTCGATGCCGGGCCGCAGGGCCATCTCAACGCCGCGAGCGGGGTCGGCTGGTGGCGCGAAGGGCAGGAACTGCTCGACCGCGTGATCGCCGCCGGCACCGATGGGCACGGCCATGCCCGCTCCCCCGGCGATGCCCGCTCGATCCTGGCGATCAACGCGACCGACGCCGCGCAGTCGCACTATCTCGGCCGATAGCTATCCCGTGACGGGCGCAAATGGATTCACGATCCGGACGCGCCCGTCGATGACGAGGCCATCGTGCATATCCTCGGAATAGAGCGTGTCGCACTCCGCCGTCAGCGCCGCAGCAGCGATCATCGCATCGTAGACCGACAGGCGATAGCGTTCGGCCAGGCGCAGGCCGAGGTGGTGGAGGTCCAGGTTGGCAATCACGATCGTCGCGCTACGCGCGATGATCGCATCAACCGCTCGCACGATTGTCGGCCAATCCCGCTTCTGCTTCCGCAGCAGGACATTGGCCAACTCGTTCAGCGACTGGACGCTGACCACGCACCCTTCATCAAGCAATCGCAATGTGACCGAACGGCGGGCATCGTCACCAAAGGCGTAGACAAGAACGTTGGTATCGAAAAACGCCGGTGTCACCGCGCGTTGGCTTCCTCGCGATCGAACTTGTAACCGGGCGGAAGCGGTTGCGACAACTCTCGGATCGTGTCCATCGCACGTCTGCGTTCCTCGTCGGACACGTCGATGGTGATAACGTTCGATTTCACGACCTTGACCGCGTCGCCCTCATGCAAGCCCAACGCCGCGACGACGTCTGCGGGGACCTGAACGACATAGCCATCGGGCGTCTTGGTCAGCTTCATGGCCCGTCGCATACCACGAAACCGGCCGCCGTGCGAGCGGCCGGCCGTGGGCCTCCGCCGTCAGCGCTTCGCGTCGAACGTCAGCAAAGACGGCTCCGCCGGCACCGCGTCTAGGCTCTTGAAGTTGCGATAGTGCGCGCTGTTGAAGCCCACCGCATAGGCCTGCCCGGCCACCGCAGTACATTGCATCGTAAAGCTGCGCCCATCCGCCGACCGGCGCGGCGTGCCGTCGCATTCGGGATAGGCGCCGCGGTCGGACTTCACGAAGGAAAAGTCCCCCGGCTGCATCGGCCGGTCGAAGGTAACGCCGAGCGTGAACGGCCCCGGCGGGATCGTCGCGTGCATCGCCGGCGTCGTCGTCACCACATAGGGCACGTCGGCGGCGCGCCGGTACAGATAGGTGACGAACGCTGCGCCCTGGCCGGTGTCGTCCCCGCCGACCGAAAAGCTCGACTCATCGGTGAACCCCAGCCTCCGCACGCCGGAAAGGCCGACCTGCTGCACCTCCAGCAACGCCGCATTGGCGGTGCCGCCCGGTGCGATCCGCCCGGCCACCTCGCACAGATCCGTCGCGCACAGGACGCGCAGGCTGTTGACCCCGTCGATCCTGCCGAACCGGTTCATCAGCCGCGTTTCCGCCGGCGCGGCCCAGCCGGCGTCACGCGCTTCCCGGCGTACCCGCGCATGCAGTGCCGCCGCGTCATGGGGCTTGTCCACCACCAGAGAGCCGAGCAACGGATCGGCCGCCTGCCCCCGTTCCTGCTGCCAGCCGATGCCGCCCAGCAGCACTGCCGCCGCCGCTATGCCGAGTCCCAATACCATCGGACGCACCCCTTTCCGTGTCGTGCCCGCCGCACGCTGCGGCAGGTCCGGCACGGCCTCTGGCGGCACGGCGGCGGCGGGGGCCACCCCGATTTTTGCGTCACAATTTTCTTGGGCGGCCAGCGCGCGGGCGAGATCACGGCTGCTGCCCGCACCCGTCTTGCGCCGCGCCTCGCGCAGCCGCTCGTTCACCCCGTGAACGCTGAGACCCAGCGCTGCCGCAGCCGTCTTGGCGGTATGCCCCGCCGCCAGCAGCGCCAGAATCTGCCGCTCCGCCTCCGTCAGCGAGGCGAAGCGGCCCGACTCAGACACCGCGGTCCTCGCGCGGGTCCGCCTCCAGCGCCCGGCCCTTCGCCGTCGCCGCCTTCATCGCGCGGTACATGCGCACGTTGACCGCGATCAGCACCACGACCGCCAGGCCGATGATGATCGCGGCCTTCAGCGGTCCGCTCACGCGCGCGCGCCCTCGTGTACGCCCGTGCTGTTATGGCGCAGCGCGGTCAGCACCGTGCTGACGATATGGTCGGCGTCGAGGCCCGCCTCGGCGTATTGCTTCTCGGGCTTGTCCTGATCCTGGAACGTGTCGGGCAGGCGCATCGTACGCAGCTTCAGCCCGCCGTCGATCAGCCCTTCGTCGCTCGCCAGCGTCAGCACATGCGCGCCGAAGCCGCCGACCGCATTTTCCTCGATCGTCACCGCGACCTCATGCGTGGTGAGCAGGCGGCGGATCAGCGCCTCGTCCAGCGGCTTGGCGAAGCGCAGGTCGGCGACCGTGGTCGACAGCCCCTTCGCCTCCAGCGTGTCGGCCGCCTTCAGCGCCTCCTCCAGCCGGGTGCCAAGCGACAGGATCGCCACCGTCTTGCCCTCGCGGACGACGCGGCCCTTGCCGATCTCCAGTCGCTCCGGCACCTCCGGCAGATCGACACCGACGCCGGCCCCGCGCGGATAGCGCACCGCGATCGGCCCGCTGTCGTGCAGCGCGGCGGTGTGCGTCATATGCACCAGCTCCGCCTCGTCCGCCGCCGCCATCACGACGAAATTCGGCAGCGTCGCCAGATAGGTGACGTCGAACGATCCGGCATGCGTCGCGCCATCGGCACCCACCAGCCCCGCGCGATCGATCGCGAAGCGAACGGGAAGATTCTGGATCGCGACGTCATGCACCACCTGATCGTAGGCACGCTGCAGGAAGGTCGAATAGATCGCGCAGAACGGTCGCATGCCCTGCGCCGCGAGCCCCGCCGCAAAGGTGACGGCATGCTGCTCCGCGATCCCCACGTCGAACGCACGATCCGGAAACGCCTTGGCGAAGCGGTCGACGCCCGTGCCCGAGGGCATCGCCGCGGTGATCGCGACGATCGTCGGATCGCGCTGCCCTTCCGTCACCAGCTGGTCGCCGAACACGTTCTGATATTGCGGCGGCCCGGGAGGCGCTTTCGCCTGCGCACCGGTGATGACGTCGAACTTCTGCACGCCGTGATACTTGTCCGCTGCGGCCTCGGCGGGGGCATAGCCCTTGCCCTTCTTGGTCACGACATGGACCAGAATCGGCCCTTCCTCGGCATCGCGGACGTTCTCGAGCACCGGGATCAGATGGTCGAGGTTATGCCCGTCGATCGGCCCGACGTAATAGAAGCCCAGCTCCTCGAACAGCGTGCCGCCCATTGTCATGCCGCGGGCGAATTCGTCGGTCTTGCGCGCGGCGTGATGGAACGGCCGCGGCAGGCGGCGGGCGAAGCGCTTCAGGATATCGCGCACCCCTAAGAATTCGCGGCTCGACACGATGCGCGACAGATATGCCGACAGCCCGCCCACCGGCGGCGCGATCGACATGTCATTGTCGTTCAAGATCACGACCAGCCGGTTGCCCGCCTGTTCGGCGTTGTTCATCGCCTCGTACGCCATGCCGGCGGACATCGACCCGTCGCCGATCACCGCGATGCCACGCCCGGGCGTGCCGGCGAGCTTGTTCGCCACCGCAAAGCCCAGCGCCGCCGAGATCGAGGTCGACGAATGCGCCGCACCGAACGGATCGTATTCGCTCTCGCTGCGCTTGGTGAAGCCGCTGAGGCCCCCACCCTGGCGCAACGTGCGGATGCGGTCCCGGCGCCCGGTCAGGATCTTGTGCGGATAGCATTGGTGCCCGACGTCCCAGACCAGCCGGTCGCGCGGCGTGTCGAAGACATAGTGGATCGCGGTGGTCAGCTCGACCACGCCCAGCCCGGAGCCGAGGTGGCCACCGGTCGTCCCGACGGCGGAGATCGTCTCCTGCCGCAGCTCGTCCGCCAGTTGGCGCAGCTGCTCGGGCTTTAATTTTCGCAGCTCTTCCGGGGTGTTGACGGTATCGAGCAGCGGAGTCTCAGGGAGTTCGGCCATCCCACCCGTCTACGCGCTTCGCCATCGGCTGTCGATTGGCAGCGCGAACCGGGCTCAGTCGCAGTCGGCGCAGCGCCCCCGCACCTCGATCACGGGACGAACCGGTGTGAATCCAGCAGCTTGCGCGGCAGACCGCACCCCACGGGTGACGCTGTCGTCGTCCAGATGCACGGTTCGTCCACAGGAATCGCACACCAGAAAGATGCAGTCGTGCAGGCAATCGGGATGCGCGTTGGCGACGTAAGCGTTGGAGCTTTCGACCTTTCGCGACAGGTTCGCGGCGACGAACACGTCGAGGATGCGATAGATGCTGTTGGCGGCCACCCGCCGCCCCTCACGCTGCGACAATGCATCGGCGATGTCATAGGCGCTGGCCGGCTTGTCGAACGCCGCCAGCGCCGCGAACACGCTGGCGCGCATCGGCGTCCATTGTTCGCCCGCTTTTTCCAGCGTCGTTTGCGCGGCCTTCATCAGGTCGTCGCCTTGCGGCTCGTGGTGATCGTGATGCGCGTGGCTGGCCATGCTGCTGAAATAAGGTGCGCTCGCCCCCGCGGCAAGCGGCGTCAGTGCCCGGCGCGGCGGTTCAGGTCGTGCCCGAAGGCGAGCAGGCCGACGCCGATCACGGTCCACAGCGTTTCCGCGCCATGGCCGCCCTCATGCGGCAGGCTCATCGCGCCCGCCATGATCCCCAGACCGAACGATCCCATTGCGGCGGGCATGATATAGCCATGCTCCATCACCCCCCGCCCCAGCGCCACCGCGCCGAGCAGGATCGCGATGCTGAGGCCGATTTCGTGGAACAGCGGGTTGAGCAGCAGCCCGCCCGCCGCGGACAGCATGGCGAGCAGCACCGCACTCGCGATGCAATGGACGACGCACAGCCCCGACAACGCGATCGCCGCGCGATCGAGCCCCGCCCAGCCGAAGCTGCGCACGACCGAGGTCGTATGGGAGTGAGTCCTATGGTCCATCCGAGCCGACCATCTAGGCGCAGCCGCGCTGCGTTACAACATTACATCTCCGAATTTTACGGCAACAGGCGACGCCGTCACTGCGGCGCGCCGGGCGGGGCGAGCCGGATCACGCTATCGGGCTGTACCGACTGGATTCCCGCAACCCGCTCCAACCGTCGCCGTAACGCCGCGCCGTCCTGCGGCCGCCGGGCCGTCACCGCGAATCCGCCGATGGTCGCGTAGGAATAGAGGATCCTGCCGCCCGCGCGCTCGATCCTGCGCTGCACCCTCGCTCGCTTTACGGACGTCGCGCAGTCGCACGACACGATGAACGTCGACGGGGCGGACGCGCCGTTCGCCAACGGCCGGGCCAATAGCGGCGCGGGCACGCATGCGGCCACCACCAGCAGCGTCAGTGGCCACCCGCGTCCGATTATATGCGCCATGCCATCGTCCTTCCCGTAATATGGCGCGATGCTATCCGCCCCGGCTGTACCGGCGATGAAGCCGCACGGCGCCGTCAGCCCGCCGCATAGGTGACGCACGCCATCACGCCGATCCCCGCCATGCTCGCCAGCCCCGCGCCATAGCCCCGCGCGCCGCCGCGGCTACGCGGCAGCAATTCGGACGCACCGATGTACAGAAAGCCGCCGGCGAACAGTGCGAGCAGCAGCGAGAGGTGATGCGCGTCGATGCGGATCGCCTGCCCGATCGCGACGCCCGCCAGCGGCGCGACGGCATTGGCGATCAGCCAGCGGTGCGCCCGCTCCGGCCGGCACGCGGTGGACGATATCCCGATCATATTGGCGCCGTCCGCCATGTCGTGCGCCAGCACGGCCGCCGCCACCAGCCAGCCGGTCGACTGCGACACCTGGAAGGCAAAGCCGATGCCCAACCCGTCCATCAGACTGTGCAGCGCCAGGCTGACGCGCCCGACCATCGCCCCTCCGGGCAACCGGTGGAGCAGGATATACAGCGCCATGCCGATCGCGACCGCGCCGAACACCCATTCGCTCGCGCTCCCGCCGCCCTCCACCGCCTCGGGCAGCAGATCGAGCAACGCCAGCCCCACGACCATCCCGCCGGTCAGCCCGAACAACAGGTCCTGCCGCCGCCCGAACCGCATGGCGAGTCGCCCGCCGGCATAGGTCGATCCGGCGGCGGCGATCCCCAACAGATACGGGACCAGCATCACCGTGCCGCCCCCGTCGTCCCGAACGCCAGAGCGCCCGGCAATTGCACGTCGTCGTGCATCGCAACCTCCATGATATAATGTATCATGCGTTAGGTGCAGCCGAAGGTGTTGTCCAGTCGGTGGAGGGGCTCGGGTCATCGGACCCGCGCAAACGACACGCGATGCCGTCCCTAATTCCTCCCCCGCCAGGGGGAGGTGGCGCCGCCGAAGGCGGTGACGGAGGGGGCGGACAGGAACGTCCTTAATAACGAGGCGCTACCCTTACCTCCCCCTCCGTCATGCCTGCGGCATGCCACCTCCCCCTGGCGGGGGAGGAATTATCGTACATTTCCTGCTTCGAACGATCCGCGCGTCATGCCCCGTGGCACCCCCGGCCTCACCCCGCCTACGCCGCAACCGGTTGCGACGACGCGTCACCCTCTTCCGCAAACAGCCAGGCCCGCGCCTCGTCCTTGTCGGTGAAGAACCGGAACTCGGGGCGGTTGCGCGTCGCGCGGACCGCCTGCATCCGCGGCATGACGTCGCCCGTATACATGGCCACCCGCCGCGATCGGACGATCGGATTCTCCATGATCTTGGTCAACGCGGCGATGACCTCCTGGCTCTGCGTCATCGCACCGGTGTAATCGCACAGGCTGATCGGCGCCCGCCCGGTCGCCTGGATACGGCGCCCCGCTTCGGTAACCGCGCGATGGAAGTCGCTGATGGTCTCGAGCGTCCAAAAGCCGAAGATTGTACTTTCGAAACAGCCGCGTTCGATGTCTACCGTTACGTTAAACATCGAAAACTCCTGCCCAATCCTGGACATGATCTATCGCGATTTGGTTACGGGAACGTGCATGCCCTATCGGAGCGCAAAATATCGCTGTCCTATTTGGGAAAAAGCGCGAACAGTCGGCATATGACTGATTCGGTCCGGCGCGATTCGTTGCCGGCATCCTGTTCCGTCGTAGGACGTCCCTCGCCGCTCCGGTCGATCCGCCCCCTCGCATGGGAGGGCTTCGGGACGCACCGTATCGTCCACTTCGTCCACTTCCACGCTCGTTTTGGCGGTTTCGACGCCGCTGGTCGGCGGTCGGGAACAGGCGTATGAGCCTCGGCATGCTTCAACCCAGCGCCGCTTTCCTTTCCCGTGCCCGCCCTCGCAGCGTGGCGCGATGGCTGTTCGTCGTCGCCGGCCTGATCGTCGCGATGGTCGTGATCGGCGGCATCACCCGCCTGACCGAATCCGGCCTGTCGATTACGCAATGGAAACCGATCAGCGGCACCATCCCGCCGCTGAACCAGGCGCAGTGGCAGGCCGAATTCGACAATTACAAACGCATCCCGGAATATCAGGCGTTCAACCGCGACATGACGCTCGCCGGGTTCAAGCACATCTTCTTCTGGGAATATCTGCACCGGCTGTGGGGCCGGCTGATCGGCATGGCCTTCGCGCTGCCGCTGCTGTGGTTCGCGGTGCGGCGCCAGATTCCGGCGGGCTATGGCTGGCGCCTCGGCGCGCTGCTCGCGCTTGGCGGTTTTCAGGGCGCGATCGGCTGGTGGATGGTCGCCTCGGGCCTGTCGGTCCGCACCGACGTCAGCCATATCCGCCTCGCCGTCCATCTGCTCACCGCGTTGACCATCCTCGCCGGCATCGTCTGGACCGCGCTCGACCTGATGGCGCTCCACCGCGATCCCTCGGCGCCGCCAGCACGGCTGACGCGCACCGCGGTGCTGGCGCTGGCGGCGCTGGTCGTGCAGCTCATCTACGGCGCGTTCACCGCAGGCCTCGATGCCGGCTATGCCTTCGCCAGCTGGCCGCTGATGGGCGACGCTGTGTTCCCGGCGGGCGTGCCCATGGTCGATCCCGCGTGGCGCAATGCGGTCGACAATCCCGTCGTCGTCCAGTTCTTCCACCGCTGGTGGGCGTTCGCCACCGCCGCTGCCTTGGTCTGGCTGGCGATCCGGGCGACGCGCAGCGGATCGAAGGCGGGGCTGTGGGTCGTGCTGCTCGTGACGCTGCAGATCGTGCTCGGCATCGCCACGTTGATGAGCGGTGTGCAGATCGACATCGCCGTCGCGCATCAGGGCAATGCCGCGCTGCTGCTGATCGCCACCGTCTTTGCCGCGCATGCGATCGGGGGCCGCGACCGCCGCTTCGCCTGAGCGACGGCGGCCTGTGGTATTATTTTACCCGTCAGCAAACCCGCTGTTTGCTTGACTTTCGCAGGCCCCTCCCGCATTGGCACGCTCAACCACGCCGCTTGGAAACAGGCGGCGTGTCTCGTTTCAAACCGAAAGGTCTCGCCCATGAAGGCGCTCATGAAGACCACCAAGTCGGCCAAGCCGCATGAGGTGGAAAAGAAGTGGCACATCATCGACGCCACCGACCTCGTCGTCGGCCGCACCGCGTCGATCATCGCCAACATCCTGCGCGGCAAGCACAAGACGTCGTTCACCCCGCACGTTGACTGCGGTGACAATGTGATCGTCATCAACGCCGACAAGATCCGCTTCACGTCGAACAAGGCGGCGAAGAAGGTCTATTACAAGCACACCGGCTATGCCGGCGGCATCAAGGGCATCACCGCCGCCAAGGTTCTCGAAGGCCGCTTCCCGGAGCGCGTCCTAGAAAAGGCCGTCGAGCGTATGATCCCCCGTGGTCCGCTCGGCCGCGAGCAGATGCGCAATCTGCGCATCTTCAAGGGTTCGGAGCATCCGCACGAAGCCCAGAACCCTGAGGTTCTCGATATCGCGGGCATGAACCGCAAGAACAAGGTGGGCGCGTAATGACCGACAATCGCCAGTCCCTTTCCGATCTCGCCTCGCTGACCCAGCAGGCGGCCCAGGCTCCCGCCGCCACTTCGGCGACCAACGGCGCCGCCAATGGTGCTGAGGGCGAAACCGCCGCGCCGGTGCAGACCCAGCCGACCACGCCGCTGCGTCAGCAGGAACTCGACAAGTTCGGCCGCGCCTATGCGACCGGCCGTCGTAAGGACGCCGTCGCACGCGTCTGGCTGAAGCCGGGTTCGGGCAAGATCACGATCAACGGTCGTGACCAGGAAGTGTATTTCGCGCGTCCGACGCTGCGCCTCGTCATCAACCAGGTGTTCGGCATCACCGAGCGCGAAGGTCAGTATGACGTCGTCTGCACCGTCAAGGGCGGTGGCCTCTCGGGTCAGGCCGGTGCGGTCAAGCACGGCATCAGCCAAGCGCTGACCAAGTACGAGCCGATCCTGCGCTCGCCGGTCAAGGCCGCTGGCTTCCTGACCCGCGACAGCCGTACGGTCGAGCGTAAGAAGTACGGCCGCGCCAAGGCGCGTCGCAGCTTCCAGTTCTCGAAGCGTTAATCCGCGGGCGGCTTTGGATTGTTTCGGTAATCCAAAGACTTGCCACGGCGGCCAGCGAAGGCGGCATCGCTGCCTTCGTCTGACGTTACGGATTTGCTCCGTGACGGCACGGCCCGAAGCCAAAAACGAAAAGGCGGCCCGGCAACGGACCGCCTTTTTCGTTGCCGTCAGAATAACTTACGCACCGACAGCTTCGCGATCCGCCCATACCAGTCCAGAAACGACGGCTGGAAGGCATAGGGCGTCGCCCCGGTCCGGTCCCGAACCTGCACCCGGTTGTTGAACAGGTTCTGCACCGTAAATTGCAGCGTCATCCGCTTCGTCCAATCGGCCTTCGGCGCCAGCTTGGCGGCATCGAACGTCGAATAGAGCGAAAAGAACATTCTCGGCGAAAAGCGCAGGTCGGCGCTCGGAATGTCGCTGCGGATCCGGGTTGGCGACTTCCACAGGCCGAAGATGCCGCCCTGCACCGCCCCCACCGAACCGCCGATCGCCCCCTGTGCCTCGAACCGCGACCGCTCCTGCACGCTGCTCACCCCATCGCCGGCCAGCGCGTCGAACACCGGCTGCCCTGGCCGCAGCCTCACCTGATCGTCCAGCCGCAGCGTCGCAGTGACGAAGCTGTACAGAGACGGCCGTTGCCGTTGCGGCGGCGGCGGCGGGGCGGTGCTGCCGGCCGGCGCGGCAGGCGGCTTGGGCACAGCGCCCAGCGGCGTCCACAGGTTGATCCGCCCCTCCAGCTTGCGCTCCCGTTCGAAGGCGACGTTGATCGGCCGCAGGTCCGCCGTCAGCAATTGGCCATCGGCATCGCGGCGAAACCGCTCCGGAAACGCCGCGAGCAACGCCGGGCTGCCCCGGACGATGTTGACCGTCTGATCGTCGATCCGCGTCTCGATATAGTTGAGCGCCAGCCGCAACTCACGAGCCTTCATCGGCTTCCACGTCGCCCCCAATGTGCTGACGCGCCGCCGCTCCGGCGCCAGATCGGCATTGCCGCCACTCGTCAGGGTGACGAGCGCATTGGTGCCCGTCGCGAAGTCGAAGAAGGCGACGTTAGCGATCGTGACGACCGGCTGGGTCAGTTGCGCGATGTCCGGCGCGTTCTGCGTCACGTTCAGCGACGCGGTGACCTGCACCGGCGCAACCGGAGTCCAGGTCAGCCCCAGATAGCGCGACAGCAGGCTCCCGTAATTCGATACCGACGATACGCCCAGCGTCGCATTGGCCGATAGCGTGCCGATCGCGCCCAGCACGCCCCGCTCCCGCGATGCGATCGGCAGATCGACGTTGGCGCTCGCGCTCCGCACCGACCGCGTCAGGCTCCGCGTGGTCCCTTCGCTCTCAGCCAGGGTGCCGTTGCTACCGGTGCGGGCATAGTCCGCGGTCAGCGTCATCCGCGCCTCTCCCGCCGGCAGTCGCGCCACGGGCCCCGTCGCCGTCGCGTTGCTCGACAGCGTCTCCGCGACCGATCGGCTGCGGCTGGTCAACCGGGTCGCGACGTCCTGCGCCGCAAAGCCGCGAAACGGATCGGCACCGGCCGTGATCGCCGCCTGGACGCGTGTCAGATCCACGCCCTGATCGAGCATGAAGCGGGTGAGCGCCCGGTCGTAATTGCCGGTGACGGTCCACAGCCAGCGCTTCACGCTCCCCTGCACCGTGCCGCCCGCATGCAATTGCAGGCCCCCGCCCGACTGGCGCAGGACGCCGGCCTCCGGCAGATTGCGGTACAGCAGGACGTCGGTGCCGAAGGGCGAATACGGGTTGCTCCCGGGGACGCGCAGCACCGCGGTGGCGAGGCCACCCGGTCGCGACCCGCCCTTGGCGTCCATCGACAGGTTGAGCGATGCCGTCACCGTCTTGCCGATCGGTACGGCCTGCGTCGCGTTAATCTTAACCTCGTCGTTCGATTGCAGCGCCCCATACGGCGCCATGTCGAACCGCCGTGGCACGTTCGCCGCCGCGGCATAGGCCGACAACAGACCACGCCGGGCCGGATCGAGCGGCACGGGCGCCACCGTCACGCGTTGCCCCGCCAGCGCGTCGAGCCTCGGCGACAGGCTTGCCCCGCCGATCCCGGTGACGTTGCCGGTCGGATCGAACAGGCTGTCGGGATCGGCAAAAGTCGGCCGCCGCGCATAGGGCAACGCGTCTTGGTGGAGATATTCGATCGTCGCGACGAAGCGCCGGTCGCGATCGATCCGCGTCGGACTGAGCGACAGCGTCGCGGCGCTGCCGCCGCCATCGGTCGTGGTCGACGCGCTCTGCTCTACGGCCAGTGCACGGAAATGCGGCTTCGTGATAAAATTGACAAGTCTAACGGTCGGCGGAAAGCCGAAGCGCGACGCCTCCGTCTCGGGCAGCACCTCGGTCCGCTCGATCGCCTCGGGCGGCAGCGTCTGCACCTCCTGATAGCCGGAGATGCGGCGCCCGTTGAGCAGGAACACGGGATCGGCGCCACTTGCCGAGGTGGTCAGCGGCTTCAACTGACGCAGGATATCGTCGATGTTGGTGCCGAGCGTCCGCAATTGCCCGGCGTCGAGTACGGCAACCGGCTCCACATCGCCGATCGCCGACCCACGTGGTCGCTTGCCGGTGATGACGATGTCGCCCGTCTTCGCCTCGTCCGCCTGCGCTGCGGCGACACCCGGAGCCAACATCGCAACGCCAGCGAGCACACGCAGACAGCCAAGACGCGAGTCGTGCATGACCGCTTCTCCCCCCAAAGCCCGGCCGCGATGCTCCCGACCGCCCCGATGTCTGGCAGGCAATTGCGGTGAAAGATTGGTCAGAAGCGGACGATACGTGTGCCCAGCCGCTCCGCTTCTTCAGGGTCGTGCGTCACCATCAGGATCGGCAGGCGAACCTCGTCGCGGACGCGCAGGATCGCGTCCATGATCTCACCCCGCCGTGCCCGGTCGAGCGACGACAAGGGTTCGTCGAGCAGCAGGAAGGCGGGGTCGCTGAGCAGGGCTCGGCCGATCGCCACCCGCCGCGCCTCCCCGCCCGACAACGTGCCCGGCCAGCGCCCCAGGAGATGGCCGATGCCCAGCATCGCCACAGTGGCATCAAGGGCGCTCTCGTCGTCCTTCGCCCCGTATAAAAGATTGGCGCGCACCCGGCGGTGCGGGAACAGCCGCGGGTCCTGAAAGACATAGCCCGCCCGCCGCCGCTCGGGCGGCAGGTCGATGCCGGCCGCCGCGTCGAACACCACCGTGTCGCCGACCACGATCCGGCCCGCGTCCGGGCGCAACAGGCCGGCGACCATGTTGAGCACGCTGGTCTTGCCGATACCGGACGGCCCGAACAGCACCGTCAGCCCCTCGCCGACCGCCAGATCGATCGCGACGCGCGTGTCGCCCAGCGTCTTGGTGACGCGCACTTCAAAGGACATGCAGCCCCCGTCGCACGCGCCGGGTGAGCAATTCGGACGCCAGCAGCGCGATCAGGCTCAGCGCCACCGCGATCCCCGACAGCCGCCACACGCTCGCCTCCGCCCCCGGTTGCTGGAGCGCCGAATAGATGGCGAGCGGCAGCGTCTGCGTCTGCCCCGGCACGTTGGAGACGAAGGTGATCGTCGCGCCGAACTCCCCGATCGAGCGCGCGAAGCCCAGCACCGCGCCCGCCAGTACGCCGGGCAGGCTGAGCGGCAGCGTCAGCGTCCAGAACACGCGGGCAGGCCCCGCCCCCAGCGTGCGCGCCGCGCTTTCCAGACGCGGGTCGACCGCCTCGATCGACAGCCGCATCGCGCGCACCATCAGCGGCATCGCCATCACGCCCGCCGCGATCGCCGCCCCGGTCCAGCGAAACAGCACGCTCACCCCAAACCAGCGCTCGAGCAGCGCGCCGGCGGGGCCGTTCGGGCCGAAGGCAATGAGCAGCAGCCACCCCGTCACCACCGGCGGCACCACCAGCGGCAGGTGGACGATCGCGTCGAGCAGCAATTTGCCCGGAAACCGCCCGCGCGCCAAAGCCCACGCCAGCGCGAAGGCGACCGGCAGCATCGCCGCCACCGCCACCCCGCCGACGCGCAGGCTCAGCCCGACGATCCCCCATTCCTCTGCCGAGAGCATCAGCGGGGCAGGAACCCGTAACGGCGGAAGATCGCTTTGCCCGGCGCGCTGATCAGGAAGCGGCGGAACCGCTCGCCTTCCGGGTTCGTCGATCGGGCGAGGCGCGCGATCGGATAGGTGACGGGCGGATGGCTGCTCGCCGGAAAAACGCCCGCGATCCGCACCTTGGCCGACGCCTTGGCATCGGTGGCGTAGACGATCCCGAGCGGCGCTGCGCCGCGTTCGACCAATGTCAGTGCCGCGCGGACGCTGTCGCCGCGCACCACCTTGGGCGCGACCGCACTCCACACGCCGAGCGATTTCAACGCCGCCTCGCCATATTGGCCCGCCGGGACCGGTGCATCCGCCATGGCGAGTGGCCCCGCACCCAACACCCGCGCCAGCGCGGCGGGTGGACGCACCGGGATGCGCACCGGATTGTCCTTCGCGGCGATGACCACCAGCTGGTTGCCGAGGAAGGTGACGCGGCTTGCCGGCACGATCAGTCGCTTGGCGGCGAGCGCATCCATCCATTGCTGGTCCGCCGACACGAACAGATCGGCGTCGCCCCCCGCCTCTACCTGCCGCGCCAGTGCGGACGATGCGGCGAAGGAGATCACGGGCCGCGGATGGCCCCGCTTCGCCCAGGCATCGGCCGCGGCGGTCATCGATTCCTGCAGACTGGCCGCCGCCAGCACCAGCGGCGGCTTGGCCTGCGCAATCGCCGGAGCGGCAGCGAAGAGCGACGCCAAAAACAGCAACGGACGGATCATGCAGGCTCCCTAAACGCGTGCACCCGTTCGTAAACCTCGCGCGCCGGGAAGGCGATGCCATTCTGCCGACGTTTACCGGCTCACGGCACGACAGCCTATCGAGACATCGCCATGTCGGCCGCGCGCACGGCATGCATGAACGCATCGAGCTTGGCAGCGTCGAGATGACCGTCCGTACGCACGCCGGAGCACAGGTCGAGCCCATATGGCCTCACCTGGCGGATCGCCTCGCCCACGTTGCTTGCGGACAGGCCGCCGGCCAGAAAGACCGGACGCGTGCTCGCGCGAACGAAATCGGCGCTGATCGTCCAGTCATGCGCCCTGCCCGTGCCGCCCAATTCGGCGATCTTCGCATTCGGCCGGCCGGAATCGAGAAGGAATGCGTGGACGTACGGCGAATACAGGGAGATCATGTCGAGGGCTTCGCGCCCCTCGACGTGGATCACCTGTACCCGACGGACGTGGGGGACGCGTTCCGCAAGCTCTCGGGATTCCGCGACATCGATGTGCGACACGATTTGCACCGTCGTCGGCTGCGTGCGCGACACATGCTCCGCGATCGCCTCCGCCGTGGTTTCCGACGTCAGCAGGAACGTGGCGAGGGGCGGCAGGGCGGCCGCCGTGATGTCGGCGATCCGATCATCGGGGATCGGCCCGGGGCCCGATGGCATACGCGCCACCAAACCCAATGCATCCGCCCCGGCGGCGATCGCCATATCCGCTTCGTCACGTGACGCGATGCAGCACACCTTTACGCGTGTTCGGAACACAGCGCGCGCTCCCTCACCCCGCCTGCACGCGGCCGGTGCGTTGCAGCTTGCCCCAGCCGACCATCGGCCCGCGCATCGCCTGCGTGATCGCCTTCAGCACGACGTAATACATGATCTGGCGATAGCCGACGCGCTGCGGGATCAGCAGCCACAACAGGCTCCACTTCTCGCGCCGTTCCAATGCGAAGGCGACCGTTGCCGCCAGCAGGTCGATCGTCGTGAACACCGCCCAGAAGGTCAGCATCGTGTAGACGTCGTGGCTCGTCTGCGCCCAGCCGTGCGCCTGCACGTCGAGATAGGTGACGACGAAGCTGACCAGCAGCGCCAGGTCGATGATCGGGCTGATCGCGGCGAGCAGGATCTGGAACACGATCGCCTGCGGCAGACCGACCCAGCCGAGCCCCCGCGGATGGCTGCTGCCGATCGCCGAGCGATGCTTCCACAGGCATTGCAGCGTCCCGAATGCCCAGCGGAAGCGCTGCTTGGCGAGCGCGCGGAACGTCTCGGGTGCCTCGGTCCACGCCACCGCATATTGATCGTAGCGGACGGCCCAGCCCGCGCGCTGGATCGCGATGGTGAGGTCCTGGTCCTCGGCCAGCGTGTCGTGCGGATAGCCGCCGACCTGCTGGATCGCCGCCAGCCGCCATGCGCCGACCGCGCCCGGCACCACCGTGATCGCATTGAGGCGCGCGAACGCCCGACGCTCCAGGTTCTGCGCGGTGATATACTCCAGCGCCTGCCACTTGGTGACGAGGTTCACGCGGTTGCCCACCTTGGCATTGCCCGCGACCGCGCCCAGCTTCGGATCGTCGAACCAGCGGGCGAGGCGCGCGATCGTCGTCGGTTCGAACTGGGTGTCGGCGTCGAGCGCGATGACGATCTCGCCCTTCGCCTGCGCCAGCGCGGTGTTGAGCGCACGCGCCTTGCCGCCGTTTTCCAGCGTCAGCAGGCGAACGCGCGGATCGTCGCCGAACGCCTCCGCCACGACGGCGGAGGTGCGATCCTTCGACCCGTCGTCGATCACGATCACCTCGATTGCGACATCGGTGGAGGCGAGCACGCCGCGGACCGCGCGTTCGATCACGCGCTCTTCGTTATACGCCGGGATCATCACCGTCACGAAGCGCGTGGGATCGATCGCCGGGAACACCTCGCGTCCCTCGCGCCGCGCCTGGATCAGCGCCAGGGCCGACAGCGCAAGCGCGCGCAGGATGCCGACGGTGATCGCGATCGCGAACATCCAGTGCAGCGCGACGACGATGAAGCCCAAGGCGCTGAACAGCCCGAGGTCGACACGCGCGGCCAGCTGGTCGCTGGCGCTGATCGGCGGCATCGATGCGTTGCGCGACAGGCCGGCGAGGGTCGAGACGGGCACGAAGTGATAGCCCATCGCCCGCAGCCGATCGATGATCACCGGCAGCGCCGCGACCGTCTCGGCACGGTTACCGCCGGCATCGTGCAGCAGGATGACGTTGCGGCTGCAATCGACGGGCGAATCGTTGGTGCAATTGGCGGGACCATCCGTGACGCGCGCGATCGTGCGGTCGATGATCGCCTGCACGCCCGGCCGCTTCCAGTCGTCCGGATCGACGTGCAGACCCACCGAGACATAACCGCGGTTCTGCGCCTGGAGCACCGGCCCCAATTCGTCCGCGGTGCTTGGCTCAGCATCACCGAAATAGGGCGCGCGGAACAGGCGCAGCGATCGGCCGGTGAAGGCCTGGAACAGGCGCTGGTTGGCATTCAGCTCGAACAGCACCTGCCCCGGCGACGAGGTCGCGAGATTGGGGTGGGTATAGGTGTGGCTGCCGATCTCATGGCCTTCCATGATCATCCGCTGCAACAACGGTCGCTGCGTCAGCGCATTCTCCCCGACGATGAAGAACGTGCCGGGGGCATGTTCGCGCTTCAGCACGTCGAGGATCTGCGGCGTCCACTTGGGGTCCGGTCCATCGTCGAAGGTCAGCGCGAGCAGCTTCTTGCGATAGCCGGTACGGTCCACCTCCAGTGGTGCCGGCAGGCGATCGAAGCGCACGTCGGTGATCGCGCCATTGGGGCCGGTGACCACGGACCGCTGGCCGGTGACGGGCGTGCCGGCCACCTTCAGGATTTCGCCCGGTCCTTCGATGTCGACGTCGGTGCCCGCGGGGATCGTATCGATGACGCTGGCCGGCGGCAGCGTGCGATGATCGCGGCCGAACAGCTTCCACACGCTGGGGTCTTCGGCACCTAGGCGCCACAGCGCGATGCTGCCGATGCCCGCGCGCTGCAGGAAGGTCATCTCGTTATAGGCGGACGCCGCATCGAGCAGCCAGACGACATGGCTCTCGTCGCCTTCCTTATAGGCGAAGCTGCTGTTGCCGCTGACCGGATCGAAGGTCGGGACCGTGCCCGAATCGCGCGCGGCCTGCCACGCTTCCTCGACGCTCATCGCGTCGTTACCGGCCGGCGACCAGTTGTAGGCGTAGGAGCCGATCGCCACGACCAGCTTCTGCGGCGGGATGCCGCGCGAAGCATTGGCGACCTGTTCGACGAACCAGTGCTGCGACGCGATCGGCCCCGGCTCGCCCGAGGTTTCATGCTCGTCATACGCCATCAGGAAGATCTTGTCGGTGACCTTGGCATAGGCGGGCAAGTTCCATTCCGGATTGCCGACCGGCGCCGCGATCGCGACCACCCAGCCGCGCGGCGCGAAGCGGCGCTGCGCATCGGCCAGGAAGGCGCGGTAATTGGCCTGCGCACTGGCGGGCAGATTTTCGAAGTCGAAGAAGGCGCCGCCCGCGCGGTTGTTGGCGAGCCAGGGGACGAGCTTGTCGAGGAAAGCCGCGCGCGCCTTCGGATCGGCCATCAGCGCGGCGGTGCCCTTGCCGTCCCAATTGCCGTTCAGCGCATTCTGGATCATCGGCAACACCACCGGGCGGTGGATCGCCTTGTTCAGGATCGTGCGGCCGGCGGTGTCGCGGAACACGGTGATCTGGTGGTTGGGTCCCGTCACGGAGACCCAGCCGGGGATTACCCAGTCGAGCTGTTCGACATGGCGGCGAAGGCTCGCGGCGCTCGACGGGTCCCAGGGCGTGTGGAAGGCGATGGCCAGCGTCGGATTGCCCGATGCCGCGGGCTTGCGCGCCGCGGTGCCGAACAGCTTGTTCTCGTAATACGCGATGCTGCGCCGCGCGCGTCGCAACACGCCATGCGGCGCCGCCATCCGCTGGAGCGGCGGCCGTTCGACCTCCACGGGCAGCAGCGGCGCGACCGGCACCGCGCCGATCGACACCGCGAACATCGCGACCGACAGCACGAGCAACAGGACGAACGCGACGACCGCCAGCGTAAACCGCCGTTTACGCCGACCGCTGGCATCGTAGAAAACCGAATTCTGGGACATTGGCGACACTCCGGCGCCCGCCATGCCCGACGATCGATGGCACGATCAAGACGTCAGAATGACAAACCGTTCATGCGGCCGCTGCCCATTGCTTCGTCTATCCGATTGCGTGCGACCATTACCCGGCTTTTACAGCACGATGCCCTCGAACGACTTGCGCCGCCCCGACAGGGTGACTGCCCCTTTTCTCTTCACGCCCGCGACCCAAGGCCTCAGACGGTCAGGATCGTGCTGCCCCGCGTCTCGCCCGCTTCCAGCGCCCGATGCGCGTCCGCCGCGTCCTCCAGCGCAAAGGTCTGGCCGATCTCGGGACGGATCGCGCCCGATCGCAGCATCGCATAGAGCCGCTCGATCCCCGCCTGCCGTTCCTCGGGCGTGACGTAATAATCGAACAGCGTCGGACGGGTCACGAACAGCGATCCCTTGGCCGCCAGCACGCCCAGGTTGACGCCCGTCACCGCGCCACCGGCATTGCCGTAACTGACGATCAGGCCGCGCCGCGCGGTCACGGCCAGCGTCCGCTCCCAGCTCGCCATGCCGACGCCATCGAACACTACCGCGACGCCCGCGCCATCGGTCATGTCCTTGACGCGCGCCACGACATCCTCGTCGCGATGGAGCAGCACATGATCCGCGCCCGCCGCCCGCGCATGCTCCGCCTTCGCCTGCGTGCCGGCCGTACCGATCACCGTCGCGCCGATCGCCTTCAGCCAGCCAGTCATCAGCTGCCCGACACCGCCCGCCGCCGCCCACACCAGCACCGTCTGCCCCGCCTGCACGCGCGCGCAGCGGTCGACCAACGCCTCGACCGTACACCCCTTCAGCAGCATCGCGGCGGCCGTGCGATCGTCGACATCGTCGGGCAGCCGGAAAAGCTGCTTTGCCGCAACGTTGCGTGCCGTGGCATAGGCGCCGCGCGACGGCCCGAACGTGCCGACCCGGTCGCCCACCGACAGGCCATTTACGCCCTCCCCCACCGCCTCGACCACTCCCGCCGCCTCACTGCCGAGCCCCGCCGGCAGGTCGACCGGATAGACGCCGCTGCGATGATAGGTGTCGATATAGTTCAGGCCGACCGCATGATGGCGCATCCGCACTTCGCCCGGCCCGGGCGGCGGCAGGTCGATGTCGACCCATTCGATCACCTCCGGCCCGCCGGTGCGGGTGATGCGTGCGACGCGTTCGCTCATATGCCGTCCGTCCTTCTCGTGCCCCGCCCCAACCCGCAATACGCGTTTCGGGTTGCAACCGATCCCGGTGCATCGCACTATCGATGCAAATCCGATGGAGAGCGATGCGATGACTGATCCCCTCACCTTCTACATCGACGGCGCCTGGGTGGCGAGCGAGGGTGGCCGCCCCTATGACGTCATCGATCCGTCGACCGAACAGGCGGTGACGACGATCACGCTCGGCACGCAGGCCGACGTCGACAAGGCGGTCGCCGCCGCGACCCGCGCGTTCGAGACATTCTCGCAGACCACGCCGGAGGAACGCGCCGACCTGCTCGATCGCGTGATCGAGGTGTACAAGAGCCGCATCCCCGATCTCGCCAAGGCGGTCAGCCAGGAAATGGGCGCGCCGGTCGGCTTCGCGCAGGCGGCGCAGGCGCCGGCGGGCCTCGGTTATCTGATGGGCACGGTGAAGGCCTTGCGCGAATTCACCTTCTCCGAACAGGTCGGCAAGGCGCGCGTCGTCCACGAACCGATCGGCGTCGTCGCGATGATCACGCCGTGGAACTGGCCGCTCAACCAGATTTGCGCCAAGGTCGCGCCCGCGCTCGCCGCCGGTAATACGATGATTCTCAAGCCGTCCGAGGAAGCGCCAAGCTGCGCGATGATCCTCGCCGAAATCCTGCACGAAGCGGGCGTACCCGCGGGTGTGTTCAACCTCGTCAACGGCGACGGCCCCACGGTCGGCGCGGCGCTGTCGACCCACCCCGGCGTCGACATGGTGAGCTTCACCGGATCGACGCGCGCCGGCATCGCGGTGGCACAGGCTGCGGCGGCGACCGTCAAGCGCGTCCATCAGGAATTGGGCGGCAAGGCCCCCAATCTGGTGCTGGAGGGCGCAGACCTCGCCAGCGTCTTGCCGCCGACGCTGCAGGGCGTGCTCGCCAATTCGGGGCAAAGCTGCATCGCGCCCACCCGCCTGCTCGTCCATGACAGCCAGGCCGAGGAAGCGGCGCAGGTCGCCAAGGCGATCTTCGAATCCGTGCCCGTCGGCGATCCGGCCGAGATGGGCGCGCATATCGGCCCGGTGGTCAACAAGGCGCAGTTCGACAAGATCCAGGCGCTGATCCAGTCGGCGATCGACGAGGGCGCGACGCTCGTCACCGGCGGCCCCGGTCGTCCCGATGGTCGCAATGCCGGCTATTACGTCCGCCCGACCGTCTTCGCCGATGTAACGCCCGACATGCGCATCGCGCGCGAGGAAACGTTCGGCCCGGTCGCGACGATCACCCGCTACACGGACAGCGACGAGGCCGTGCGCCTGGCCAATGCCACCGAATATGGCCTGTCGGCGGCGATCTCCGGCGATCCGGCGGAAGCGGCCAAGGTCGCGCCGCGCCTGCGCGCCGGCCTCGTCACGATCAACGGCTGGAGCGGCCCGGTCGGCACGCCGTTCGGCGGCTTCAAGCAATCGGGCAACGGCCGCGAGGGCGGCAAATACGGCATTGCGGACTTCATGGAGCTGAAGACGATCGTCGGCGAGCCGGCGTAGGAGACGCACGGACGCGCCATCATTCCCGAGGTCGCGACCCTCACCCTTCCGGCGCTTCGCGCCTCCCTCCCTCTCCCATCGGGAGAGGGAAGGGGCCCGCCCGGCGCAGCCGGGTGGGAAGGGTGAGGGCGCCGCGTCCTACCGCTTCCGCGCGAACCAGATCGTATGCATCGCGCCCTTGCCATTGCTGCGCGCGCGGACGCTCACTTCGTCCACCTCAAACCCGGCGTCGCGCAGCCGTTTGGTGAACGCCGCGTCCTTCCCCGCAGACCACACCGCCAATATGCCCCCCGGCGCCAGCGCCACCCGCGCCGCCGCCAGCCCGCGGTTCGAATAGAGCCGGTTGTTCTCGGCGCGCACCAGCCCGTCAGGCCCATTGTCGACGTCGAGCAGGATCGCATCATACGTCCCCGCCCCGATCGCGTCGGCGACATCGCCCATTCTCACCGTTACGCGGGGATCGTCCAGCCCGCCCGCGGTCAGGTCCGCCATCGGCCCACGCGCCCAGGCGATAATCTCCGGCACCAGCTCGGCCACGGTCACACGCGCATCCCGCCCCAATGCCGCCAAGGCCGCGCGCAACGTAAATCCCATGCCGTATCCGCCGATGAGCAGATGCGGGGTGCGAGACGCCAGCCGTTCGATCGTCATGACGGCGAGCGCCTCTTCCGACCCGCTCATCCGGCTGTTCATCAGCTCGTTGCGTTCCAGCACGATCATGAAATCGCCGCCGCGGCGGAACAGGCGCAGCGGCTCGCCGCCCGGCACCTCGGCGGTTCCCAATAGCTCGCGCGGGGTCATCGATCGCGTCCTTCGTTGCGGCGAAAGGCGCCGCCCTACACGCTCGCCAGCCGCACCGCGAGCCGGTTCCACACGCAGCGTTTTGGAGAATGCGACGTTTTGCTGTAACGGCACGCCGCCGAGGTCGCATCGTCGACCCGTCAGTCCGACAATAAGGAATACCGTTCACCACATGGCCGCCTACAAACCCCAGACGTTCCAGGAGCGCGCCGCGCTGTCCGCCAAGGCCAAGGAGGCCGCACTCGAGAAGCTGCGCAACCGTCCGCAGGTCGACGAAGCGGTCCTCGCCGAGCGTATCGCCGCCGCCGAAGCCAAGGAAGCTGCGCGCGCCAAGGCGAGCGCCGAAAAGAAGGCCGCCCGCGAACAGGCGATCGCCGAGAAGAAGGCCGCTGCCGAAGCCGCGCGCATCGCTGCCGAGGAAGCCGCCGCCAAGGCCAAGCCCCGCATCCCGACCGAGGCGGAGATGAAGGCTGCCCGCGACGCCCGCTACGCCGCCCGCAAGGCCCGCGTCGGCAAGCGCTGATCCCGCATGGGTGGCGGCGCGGCCCATCACCGCTCAGGCGAGTCGCCCGTCACACCCACCGGAACCCCATCGTCATTGCGTTCCGTAGGTCGCGGTGACGGAGCGAGGGACTCCCTCGTCCGCTAAGCGCCCAAACACCCAAGATATTAGTGTGTTGAACAAATAATACACTGCTGATAGCCTCCCCCGATCGGCAACTTGGGGAAGGATCGCCATGTACAGCGAAAGCGACATCGATGGCGCGGTGGCGGCGGGGGCGATCTCCGCCGACGCCGCGGCGGCGCTGCGCGCGCACATCGCCGCGGCGCACGCAGCACCGGCGGTGGACGAAGAGCATTTCCGTCTGCTCACCGGCTTTAACGACATTTTCGTCTCGATCGCGATCGTGCTGCTGCTCGTCGCGGTGGGGCAGATCGGCACCTCGCTTGCCCGTCCGCTCGGTGGCGCGTTCGTCGCGGGCACGGCATGGGTGCTCGCGGAATATTTCACCGCCAAACGTCGGATGGCGCTGCCCAGCATCCTGCTGTTGATCGCCTTCGTCGGCGGTGTCGCTGGCGGTCTGTTCGAGGGCGTGCAGGCCATCGTGCCGAACCTTGGCGATCGCGCGGGGGCGCTGGCGATCGCGGGCATCGGCCTGGCCACCGCCGCCGCGGCGTGGCTGCACTGGCGCCGCTTCATGGTGCCGATCACCGTCGCCGCCGGGGCGGCCGCATTGGTCGCAACCGCGATCGGCCTGATCCTCGCCGCCATCCCCGACGTGAAGGATGCGGTCTGGCCACTGCTGCTGGTCGGCGGCCTTGGCGTCTTCGCCGCGGCGATGCGTTGGGACATGAGCGATACCGAACGCAAGACGCGTCGGTCGGACGTCGCCTTCTGGCTACACCTCGCCGCTGCACCGATGATCGCGCATTCGATCTTCCAGATGCTGGGCGTGTTCCGCGGCGATATCGGCGCAGGGATGGCGGTGGTGGTGCTGGCGCTCTACGTCTGCTTCGCCGCCATCGCGCTGGCGGTCGACCGTCGCGCGCTCCTGGTGTCGGGCCTCGCTTATGTGCTGGCCGCGCTCTACGCGCTGTTCCGCAGCGCCGGCGCCATCGAGCTCGGCGCAGCATTCACCGCCTTCGTTATCGGATCGGCGCTGCTATGCCTGTCGGCCTTCTGGCAGCCGATGCGCCGTGCCGTGGTGACCGCGCTGTCGCAATCGCTCCGCCGCCGGCTGCCACCGGTGCAATACGCTTGAGGGGACCGGGGGAGGCGCCGCCTTCCCCGTCATCCTCTGATCCGAGCGGCCGTCACCCAGCGAGGGCTGGGGCGTCTCGCGGCTCCTGCTGCCCACTATAACGAGGATATCCGAACCATCGCTGCGATGACGGTCGATAGGCGGCCCCTCGCCCTCGCGTCAGTCCACCAGCTTCATCAACCGCCGCTCGATCGGCGCCAGTACCGGGCCGAGCTCCTGACCGCGCTTCAGGACCATGCCCTGCTCGCCGATCAGCGCCCACATGCCCTGCCGCGCACGCAGCGCAGGGCGTTTCTCGATACGGAATTCGGGCCGTTCGGCGGTGCGGCGAAAGGCGGCGAAGACCGCGGCATCCTTGCCCAGCTCCATCGCATAGTCTTTCCAATGCCCCGCCGCGACCATGCGGCCGTACAGGTCGAGAATGCGGTTCAGCTCGACGCGTTCGAACCCGACCTGTCCCGGCTCGCGTCCCAGCGGAAACGGCGTGACGATCCCCATCAGGCCCTGCCCGTCACGCTCTGTCACGCTCCGCGTGCGGCGCGGCGTCGTCCGCCCGTTCGGCGAGCAGCGCGTCCAGCCGCTTGCGCATCGATTCCAGCTCGCAGCGCATCATCTCGATCTTCTGCGTCGCCGGGTCGAACATCTCGCTGCACGGCGTGCCATAGGGCACGAAGCGCGACGGCGTTTCGGCCGCGCCGCCCTCCACCATCGTCGGCCGCGCCGGGATGCCGACCATCACCGCGCCCGCCGGAACGTCGCGCGTCACCACCGCATTGGCACCGACGCGCGCGCGCGGACCGACCAGGATCGGCCCAAGCACCTGCGCGCCCGATCCGATGATGACGCCATCGGCCAGCGTCGGGTGGCGCTTGCCTGCGACGCCATTGTCGGGGCTGGTCCCGCCCAGCGTCACGCACTGATAGATGGTGACGTCGTCACCGATCTCCGCCGTCTCGCCGATCACGACGAAACCATGGTCGATGAAGAAATTGCGGCCGATCGTCGCGCCCGGATGGATATCGATCGCGGTCCATGCCCGCGCGAAATGGTTGACCGCCCGCGCCAGGAAGAACAGCCGCCGCCGGTACAAAGCGTGCGCGACGCGATGCAGGCCCAGCGCCCAAACGCCCGGATACAGCAGGATCTCGGCGCGCGAATGCGGAGCCGGATCACGCGCCCGGATCGAATCGAGATAGGCGGCAAGCCGTCCGAACATCCGTTACTTCCCCTTGCCCTTCCGGCTCGTCATCCGCTGCATGTAACGCTTCGGCGACGTAATTTCCATGGTTCCGCCGCAGAGCCGTCGGCAGAGACCCCGCGGCTTGGGGGCGGCAAAGCCCAGCTTTGTTGTGGGAATTGGCCACAGCGTGCACGATGCGACCAATGCGTCTTTGCCGGGCGCCGGGAGTTACCGCCTGCGATGCCTGATTTTCTGACTGCGATCGACTGGTCCCAGGTGCTGCCGTTCATCGCGATCGGCTTTGCGGCGCAGGTCATCGACGGCGCGCTCGGCATGGCGTTCGGCGTCATCAACTCGACCCTGTTGGTGACGGTGATGGGCGTTCCCCCCGCGGTCGCCTCCGCCAGCGTCCATGCGGTCGAAACCTTCACCACCGCCGCGTCAGGTGTCAGCCACGTCGTACACCGCAACGTCGACTGGAAGCTGTTCCGCCGGCTCGTCATCCCCGGCATGATCGGCGCGGTGGCCGGCGCGACGTTGCTCAGCACGATCGACGCCTCGGTCGCCAAGCCGTTCGTCATGGCCTATCTCGCGTGCATCGGCCTGTACCTGCTGTTCCGCGCGGTCGGTGGCGAGATCAAACCGCGCAAACCCCGCGTCGTCGCGCCGCTCGGCTTGGTCGGCGGCTTCCTGGATGCCGCGGGCGGCGGCGGCTGGGGTCCGGTCGTCACCTCCAACCTGCTGATTCAGGGCGCGACGCCGCGCCACACGATCGGCACGGTCAACACGGCGGAATTTTTCCTCACCGCCACCGCCTCGGTCACCTTTTTCTCCGTGCTCGGCTGGTCCGCTTTCACTCTGCACACGCTCGGCATCCTTATCGGCGGCCTCGTCGCGGCGCCGTTCGGCGGCATTCTTGCCAAGCGCGTCCCCACCCGCCACCTGATGGCGCTGGTCGGCGTGTTGCTGACCCTCACCAGCGCCTGGTCGATTTATTCTGCACTTGCAAAGTGATACGCTCGCGCTTGCGGTAGAAAGATGCCAGCGCCCTCGTATTAATCGATCACATCGATCATGCGGCGCAAACAGATCAATTTTGCATTGCAGCATGATCGCCTATATCGGCTCCACACCATTCAACGGAGACGACCCATGGCCCTCATCGGCAGCAAGCTGAAGCCCTTCACCACGCAGGCCTACAAGGAAGGCAAGTTCGTGTCGGTCAGCGACACCGACGTGCTCGGCAAGTGGGCGGTGTTCTTCTTCTATCCGGCCGACTTCACGTTCGTCTGCCCGACCGAGCTGGAAGACCTCGCCGACGTATATCCCACGCTCCAGAAGATGGGCGTCGAGGTGTACAGCGTGTCGACCGACACCCACTTCAGCCACAAGGCGTGGCATGACAGCTCGCCCGCGATCGGCAAGATCAACTATTACATGCTGGGCGACCAGAATCACGTGATCAGCAACAACTTCGAAATCCTGCGCGAAGGCCAGGGCCTGGCCGATCGCGGCACGTTCGTGATCGATCCCGACGGCGTGATCCAGCTGATCGAAGTGACGTCGGAAGGCGTCGGCCGCAACGCCGCCGAACTGCTGCGCAAGATCAAGGCCGCGCAGTATATCGCCGCGCATCCGGGCGAAGTCTGCCCAGCGAAGTGGGAAGAGGGCGAAGAAACGCTCGCCCCCAGCCTGGACCTCGTCGGCAAGATCTAAGCCGGCTGCCCCCCGGGGCCACGGCACGCGCGGCCCGGGGCGGACCATCCGCCTCGGGCCGTTCGCTTTTTACGTAGACTCATTCCTTTCGGGAGCCTCCCATGCTCGACGCCAATCTGACGCAGCAGCTCAAAGCCTATCTGGTCCACGTCCGCTTCCCCTTGGAGCTGGTCGCGAGCCTGGGGCAGGACGCCAAGTCGCAGCAGATGCGCGAGCTGCTCGACGAGATCGCCGCGCTGTCGGACAAGGTCAGCGTCACCACCGGCGATGACGACCGCACCCCCAGCTTCCTGATCCGCCGCACCGGCACCGACATCGGCGTCCGCTTCGCCGGCCTGCCGATGGGCCACGAATTCACCTCGCTGGTGCTCGCGCTGCTCCAGGTCGGCGGCCACCCATCGAAGGCGGCGCAGGACCTGATCGAGCAGGTCGTGGCGCTCGATGGCGACTATCATTTCGAAACCTATTTCTCGCTGTCCTGCGCCAATTGCCCCGACGTCGTGCAGGCGCTGAACCTGATGGCGGTCCTCAACCCGCGCGTGACGCACACCGCGATCGATGGCGCACTGTTTCAGGACGAGGTCGCCAGCCGCAAGGTGATGGCAGTGCCGACCGTATTCCTGAATGGCGAACCCTTCGGCCAGGGCCGGATGGAGCTGGAACAGATCGTCGCCAAGCTCGACACCGGCGCCTCCGCGCGCGCGGCCGAAAAGATCGGGGCCAAGGACGCGTTCGACGTCCTCGTCGTCGGTGGCGGCCCTGCTGGTGCCGCTGCGGCGATCTACACCGCGCGCAAGGGCATCCGCACCGGCATCGCGGCGGAACGCTTCGGCGGGCAGGTGCTCGACACGATGGGGATCGAGAATTTCATCTCGGTGCCGCACACCGAAGGCCCGAAGCTCGCCGCAGAGCTGGAACGCCACGTGCGCGACTATGACGTCGACATCATGAATCTGCAGCGCGCGGAAAAGCTGGTGCCCGCGGGCGCCGACGGCCTGCACGAAGTCGTGCTCGAAAACGGCGCGTCGCTGAAGGCGCGCACCGTCATCCTCTCGACCGGCGCGCGCTGGCGCACGATGAACGTGCCGGGCGAGGCGGAATACCGCAACAAGGGCGTCGCCTATTGCCCGCATTGCGACGGCCCGCTGTTCAAGGGCAAGCGGGTTGCGGTGATCGGCGGCGGCAATTCGGGCGTCGAAGCGGCGATCGACCTTGCCGGCATCGTCGCGCACGTCACGCTGATCGAATATGACAGCGAATTGCGCGCCGACGCGGTGTTGCAGCGCAAGCTGCGCAGCCTCGCCAACGTCACCGTCCTCACCTCTGCGCTAACGACGGAAGTCCATGGCGATGGCGACAAGGTCGTCGCTTTGTCCTACCGCGACCGGAATAGCGAGGCGGTGCATCGGGTCGATCTCGCCGGTATCTTCGTGCAGATCGGCCTCGTCCCCAACACCGAATGGCTGGCGGGAACCATCGCGCTGTCGCCGCGCGGCGAAATCGAAATCGACCACCGCGGCCACACCTCGCAACCCGGCATCTTTGCTGCGGGCGACGTGACGACCGTGCCGTACAAGCAGATCGTGATCGCAATGGGCGAAGGGTCGAAGGCAGCACTGTCGGCCTTCGACCACCTGATCCGCATGCCGGTGGAAGAGACCCGCGACTGGGAAGAAGCGGCGGAGTAATCCTCAAGGCAGACGATCGCCTAGCACTACCCGTCACCCCGGACTCGTTCCGGGGTCCACCGGGCGGCAAGGGGGTGGCAAGAGGCTCCAGCCCTCCCCCCGCGGCTAAGTGGACCCCGGAACGAGTCCGGGGTGACGAGTTTTGCCGGGCAGCCGCCACGCCAGCCAACCCGCCAGACTTAGGACTGGCATCCCCCTGCCCCACCCCCTATCTCGCCAGCCCATGGCGGCGACCTACCTCCCCACGCTCAAACAGCTGCAATATCTCGTCGCGCTCAAGGACCATGGCCATTTCGGCCGCGCGGCCGAGGCGTGCTTCGTCACCCAGTCCACGCTGTCGGCGGGTCTGCGCGAGCTCGAAACGCTGATCGGCGTCACCCTCGTCGAACGCACCCGCCGCGTCGTCCGCTTTACACCGCTGGGCGACCGGATCGCGGACAAGGCGCGCCGTGTGCTGCGCGAGGCGGAAGAATTGGGGGACATCGCTCGCGCTGCCGGCCGGCCGCTGTCGGGCGAGATGCGGATGAGCGTGATCCCGACGATCGCGCCGTTCATGCTCCCCCACATCCTGCCCCGCCTGCGCCGCGACTATCCCGACCTCAAGCTGTTCCTGCGCGAAGAGCCCTCAGGCGCCGCGTGCGAAGGCTTGCATAACGGCCGTACCGATTGCGTGCTGCTCGCTTTGCCCTTCGCGTGCGGCGACGTCGCCAGCCAGCCTTTGTTCGACGATCGGTTGTTCGTCGCCTATCAGCCGCAGGACATGCCGTCGGACCCGCCCGCCGTGCCCGCCGCGCTGATCGACGAAACGCGGCTGCTGCTGCTCGAGGACGGGCATTGCCTGAAGGACCATGCGCTCTCGGCGTGCAACCGCCCGGAATTGCGCGCGGAAGCGACGATGCTCGGCACCTCGCTGCACACGATCGTCCAGATGGTCGACAACGGCCTGGGCATGACAATGCTGCCCGAAATGGCGTTGAAGGCGGGCATCCTCGATCACACCAATATCGTCGCCAAACCGCTGGACGCCGACAATGCGGTGCGGCGTATCGCATTGGTCTGGCGCCGCGCGTCGCCACGCGAAAAGGATTTCCAGCTGCTTGCCGAGGCGCTGGCCGAAGCCCGGTAAGGGCCGAGAAACACAGGAGTGCGCGTGACCCGACCCTACGCCCGATCGATCCGCCGGCTCGGCCCGTCCGTTCTGCTCGCCAGCCTTGCCGGCTGCGTGCCGCCCGCCACCGCGCCGGTGGTCACGCCGCCGCCCGTCGTATCCGCCCCGGCACCGGTGGCGGTCGATCCCAGCCGGATGGAGTCGGAAGCGACGATCGCCCAGTCGGTCGCGATGACGCCCGGCCTCACCACGCTCGCGCGGGAGCTGCGCGTCGCCGAACTCGATCCGCTTCTGGCGGGCAACGGCCCCTACACGCTGTTCGCGCCGACCGACATGGCCTTCACCCGCCTGGCGCCCGGCATCGCAGGCGATCTGCTCGCACCGGAGAACCGGCCGACGCTGGTGGCACTCCTACGCTACCATATCGTCCCCGGCACCATGACCACCGAGCAGCTGGAGGCGCGCATTGCGGCAGGCGGCGGCCGCGCGACGCTGACGACGCTCGGCGGCCAGCCGCTGACCGCGACGATGACCGGCGACGTCATCACGCTGACCAGCGCCAGCGGCAATCGCAGCTATGTCGAGGCGGCGGATGTCGCGCAGGCGAATGGCGTGATCCACGTCGTCAACGGCGTGCTGGTGCCGCGGCTGCCGTAAAGCGCGTCGGCCAACCCTTCCTTCGTCGTCACTCCGGACTTGGTCCGGGGTCCACCGGGCCGCGAGGGGGCGGCAAAAGGCTCCAGCCAACCCCTTGCTGCAAGGGGACCCGATACCAAGTCCGCGATGACGGGTTTAGGAAAGGCGCCCCTAGCGCCCCCACCGCGCCGCCGCGTCGGCGTCACTGTCTCGCGCCTCCACCCAGCGCGCCTCGCCGCCGCGGGTCTCGCGCTTCCAGAACGGCGCATCGGTCTTCAGCCGGTCGATCAGATAGGCGCACGCCTCCAGCGCCGCTCCCCGGTGCGCCGCGGCCGCTGCCACGAACACGATCCGCTCGCCCGGCGCCATTGGCCCGACGCGGTGGACGATCGTCGCCGCGCCCAGCGCCCAGCGCGCCGTCGCCTCCTCCGCCAGCCGCGTCAGCGCAGCCTCGGTCGCGCCGGGATAATGCTCCAGCTCCAGCGTCCCCACGCCATCGTCGCTCCGCACGAGGCCGGTGAAGGTCGCGACCGCCCCGGCACCATCCGCGCGTTCGACTCCGGCCATCTCCGCCGCCAGATCGATCGGCGTGGGCGAGACGTGGACGCGGATCATCCGCCCGTCACCGGCGGGAACAGCGCCACCTCGCGCGCGCCGGCGATCGGCGCGTCGAGCGTCACGAACGCCTGATCCACCGCCGCCCGCAACCGCGCGCGATCGGTCAGCGCCGCGGCGGACGCATCGTCGCGCGCCGCCAGCCAATCGACCAGATCGGCGACGCTCGCCAGCGTGTCCGGCGCGTCCACGGTCTCGCTCGCCCGGCCCATGCCCTCCCGGACCCAGGCGAAATACAGCATCTCGATCCGCATCGCGCTCAGTCCATGTGCTTCAGGCCGACGCGCAGGTAATCCCAGCCCGTCACCAGCGTCAGCACCGCCGCACCCCACAAACAGCCGAGACCGGCGACTTTGATCCACACCTGCGCCGGCAAAGCCCCCGCCAGGATCAGCGCGCCGAAGGCGACGAGTTGCAGCGTCGTCTTCCATTTGGCGAGCTTCGATACGGGCAGCGACACCTGCAGCCCGGCCAGAAACTCCCGCAGCCCGGATACCGCGATCTCACGCAGCAGGATGATCAGCGCCGCGATCAGATGCACGCCGGTGATCAGCGCGCTGTCGTCGTGCCGCGTGCCCACCAGCATCAGGATGACCGCCGCGACCATGATCTTGTCCGCGATCGGATCGAGGAAGACGCCCAGCTTCGACACCGCCCCTTGCGCGCGCGCGAGATAGCCGTCGAAATAGTCGGTGATCCCCATCAGGCAGTAGAGCGCGAAGGCGATGGCGAAGCCCGCCTCCCACCGCGGCCACCACAGAAAGGCGACGAGCAACGGCACCGCGACGATCCGCGACAGCGTCAGAAGATTGGGCAAGGTCAGCATCGTGGGTCTCTCCTAACCCGCTGCGGGCCGGGAAGTAATGATGTTTTGCACATCGCTGCGAAACATGTGCGAGCGCCCTCCTCAACCGTCATTCCCGCGCAGGCGGGAATCCAGACGCGATACCATATCGATAGAGCCGCAGCGTCCGAGGTTCTGGATTCCCGCCTTCGCGGGAATGACGACCTGCGCGGGGAAGCGCCCGCCCACCCAACCCCGGTTGGCGTCGCGCCGCCACTGGGCTATGCCCGCCGCAATCCTGCCACGATCGAAGGCCGTGTTCCGCATGATCAATGCTTTGGGGTTGCTGAAGCAGCGCCGCTTCCTGCCCCTCTTCACGACGCAGTTCCTGGGCGCCTTCAACGACAATCTGTTCAAGACGTCGATGGTGCTGTTCGCGACCTATGCGATCTTCAACGATCCGAAGGTGGAAACGATCTTCAACGCGGTCGCCACCGGCATCGCGATCCTGCCCTTCTTCCTGCTCTCCGCGCTGGCGGGTCAGCTCGCCGACAGCCACGACAAGGCGCGCATCATCCGCATCGTGAAGACCGCGGAAATCGGCATCATGCTGCTCGGCGCGGGCGGGCTGATGGTGGCCCGCGCGGGCTATCCGCACGTCGGCATCGGGCTGATGCTGGGTGCCGTGCTGTTCCTGGGCGTCCATTCGACCTTCTTCGGCCCGATCAAATACGCGATCCTGCCACAGCATCTGAAGGCGCACGACGTCCTCGGCGGCACCGGCCTCGTCGAGGCGGGCACGTATCTCGCCATCCTGATGGGTACGATCATGGCGGGCTGGGTGCCGATCGAGGGCGCCGCGATCCTCGTCCTCGTCATTGCCGGCATCGGCTGGATCACCGCCCGCGCGGTGCCGCCCGCGCCGCGCGAGGGGCCGCGACTGAAGCTCAACTACAACCCCTTCACCGCCTCGTTCCGCCTGATCCGCACGACGATGCACATCCCGCGGCTGTTCCTGGCGATCTGCGCGATCAGCTTTTTCTGGACGATCGGGTCGGTGCTCATCATCATCTTCCCGCCGCTGGTGAAGAACGTGCTGACCGCCGACGAGCGCGTGGCGAGCGGTGCGATCGCGATCTTCTCGGTCGGCGTCGCGATCGGCTCCGTGGTCATCAACACGATGCTGAAGGGGCGGATCAGCGCGCGCTATTCGCCGGTATCGGTGATCGCGATGGGCGCGTTCGTCGTCCTGTTCTCGTTCCTGTGCCGCGGCTGGACGCCCGCGGCACCCGGCCATTTTTACGACTGGGCGCAATTCGTCGCCCAGCCGCGCGCCATCCCGATCATGCTGTCCCTGCTCGCAATCGCGACCACGGGCGGAATGTTCGTCGTGCCCCTCTACGCCTTCCTGACGACGACCGTCGAGAAGGACCAGACCGCGCGCACCGTGGCGGCGAACAACGTCGTCAACTCGGGCGCGATGACGCTGGGTTCGATCGCCGCGATCGGAATCAACGTCGCGGGCGTGCAGGCGGTCGACATGCTGTTCCTGGTCGCCGCCATGTGCCTCGTCTCCGCATGGATCGCGCAGCGGCTGCATCTCGCCTGCGATTGAGCAGGCGCGCGGCGTTCAGAACAGGAACGTATAGAAGCAGGTGAAGAAGGCGGCGAAGCTGAGCAAGAACAGCTTCCAGTCGCTGTCGTCGCTCTTGCGGGGATCGACCACCTTCGGCGGCGGCAACGCGCGACGGAAAGGATGCCGGGCGGATTCGTTGGTAAGGACGAGGCGTCTGGTCATAGCAAAGGCGTTAACGCCGCGTTTACGATTTGGACCAGCGGCAAAGGTGGTTAAGCCCCGCCTGTCCGATGGTGGGACAGTGATGGAGAGGATGAGATGAGCGTCGCCTTCCGCTGCGAGAGCGACGAAGAGCATCTGGAACCCAAGTTCGAACGCCCCCTGCCAGCCGGCCCCAATTGGGTGACGGCGGCGGGCAAGGCATTGATCGAGCGCCAGATAACCGACCTGGAAGCCAGACTGGCCGACGCCGATACCGAACAGGCCGAAGCGATCCGGCGCGATCTGCGCTATTGGCAGACGCGGCGCACGACCGCGATCGAGACGCCAGCCCCTGCGAACGGGAGCGCCGGTTTTGGCACGATCGTCACGATCCGGATGGGCGGCCGCACGCGCGAGATCGGCATTGTTGGCGATGACGAATCGGAACCGCAGGCCGACCGGCTGTCGTTCCAGTCACCGCTCGCGCGCGCACTCATGGGAGCCGAGCCTGGCGACGCCCTGCCCTTCGGCGGTCGCGACGATGCGATCGAGGTGCTGGCGGTCCGCGCGATCGACTGAGGGAGCCGCCCCTCACGCCTTCACGAAAACATCGTCGCCCCAGCGCAGGCTGGGACCTCCTCCGAGCCTTGCCCGCGCGCCACCACCGGGGAGCCAAGCCCTCGCTGTGACGACGGTCGTTTCAACCACCTGCCCCAAAACGCAAAACGCGCGCCGGCCAGAAGCCGACGCGCGCGGTACTCTGTAAGGCAACGTCGATCAGTCGAGGCGGCGTGCCAGTTCCTTGTTGAGGCCCAGCGCCACCAGCGTGCCGATCGCACCCGACAGCAGGTAGCCACCCGCGGCGATCAGCCCAAACTCGCTGGCCAGCACCAGCGCGGCGAGCGGCGCGAAGCCCGCACCGAACAGCCACGCAAGGTCCGACGTCAGCGCCGCACCCGTATAGCGCGCACCCTTGGGGAAGTTGTTGGTCACCGCGCCCGACGACTGGCCGAAGGCGAGGCCCAGCAGGATGAAGCCGCCGATCATGAAGGCAAGCTCACCCGAGCTGCCCGCACCAAGCAGCTGCGGCGCGAAACCGCTGAACACCGCGATCGCCGCCGCGGTATAGCCGAGCACGGAACGCCGCCCGATCCGGTCGGCAAGCAGGCCCGAGATGACGACTGCGCCCAGTCCGAAGAAAGCGCCGACGATCTCGATCCCCAGGAAGCGCGCGATGTCTTCCTTGGTGAACAGCGCGACCCAGGACAGCGGGAACACCGTCACCATGTGGAATAGCGCGAAGCTGGCGAGCGGGGCGAAGGCGCCGATGATGATGTTGCGCCACTGCGCCTTCACCGTCGCGGTCACGCGGCTGGGGGTCAGCTCGCGCGTCTTGAACAGCTGGGTATATTCCGGCGTCACAACGATGCGCAGCCGCGCGAACAGCGCGACGACGTTCAGCGCGAAGGCGACGAAGAACGGATAGCGCCAGCCCCACGACAGGAAATCGCCCATGTCCATATTGGACAGGAAGAAGGCGAACAGCGCACTGGCGACGATCAGGCCGAGCGGCGCACCGAGCTGCGGCACCATCGCGTACCAGCCGCGCTTCTCGGCCGGCGCATTGAGCGCGAGCAACGACGCGAGGCCGTCCCACGCGCCGCCCAGCGCGAGGCCCTGGCCGATGCGGAACAGCGACAGCAGGATCGCCGACCAGATGCCGACTTCGGCATAACCGGGCAGAAAGGCGAGCGACACGGTCGACGTGCCGAGCAGGAACAAGGCGATCGTCAGCTTCGTGCCGCGGCCATAGGTGCGGTCGACCCACATAAAGATCTGCGTGCCGATCGGCCGGGCGATGAACGCCAGCGGGAAGAGCGCGAACGACCAGAGCGTGCCGGTCAACCGGTCGACATAGGGGAACACCAGCGCCGGAAAGACGATGACCGAAGCGATGGCATAACAGAAGAAGTCGAAGAATTCGGACGTGCGGCCGATGATAACGCCGATCGCGATCTCGCCCGGACGGACCTCATGGTCGCCCCGCGTGTTGACGGCACGGGCATCGCGTTCAAGCGGTGCGGAATGGGCGGAAGCCACTGACATGTATCGCAGTCCTGTCGTCTCACGGCCTTTCGGCCACCGGTCGTCAACGCACGTCGTGTCCTTTCGGACGCAGCGCGCGCACGACCTTCTAGCGCGCGAACGGCGGGGACGGGATAGGACAAAATGTCCTATTTTGCGGTGCAGCGAACGGGATTAGCGCGAATGACGATGCGAACCCTTCCGTCCTTCCGCGCGGCGCGCATGCGCACCGCCGCCCTCGCGCTCCTCGCGCCGGCCCTTTTGGGTGGGTGCGATCTGGTGGTGATGAACCCGGCCGGCGATGTCGCGCGGCAACAGGCCCATCTGATCCTGTGGTCGACCGGCCTGATGCTGCTGATCATCGTCCCCGTGATCGCGCTGACCGTCCTGTTCGCGTGGAAATACCGCCACACGAACGAAGACGCCGAATATCGCCCCAACTGGGACCATTCGACGGGGCTCGAGCTGATCATCTGGTCGGCGCCGCTGCTGATCGTCATCGCGCTGGGCGCGCTGACCTGGATCAGCACGCACAGCCTCGACCCCTATCGCCCGCTCGCACGCATCGCGCCCGGCCAGCCGGTGGCGAAGAACGCGAAGCCGCTGGAAATCCAGGTCGTCTCGCTCGACTGGAAGTGGCTGTTCATCTATCCCGAACAGGGCATCGCGACCGTCAACGAGCTGGTCCTGCCGGTGAATCGCCAGGTCGTGTTCCGGATGACGTCTTCGTCGGTGATGAACACCTTCTACGTCCCCACCATGGCCGGCATGATCTACACGATGCCGGGCATGGAGACGCAGCTGCACGCCGTGCTGAACAAGCCCGGCCGGTTCGAAGGCATTTCGGCCAACTATAGCGGTGCGGGCTTTTCCGACATGCGCTTCACCGTCGACGGCTTCGACGATGCCGGCTTCGCCAAGTGGGTGTCGGAAACCCGCAGCGCGCAGGGCAAGCTCGACAATGCGACGTACCTGAAGCTCGAGCGTCCGAGCGAAAAGGTCCCCGCGATCCGCTACGCCGGCTTCGCGCCCGGCCTGTTCGACCGCATCCTCGGCATGTGCACCAAGCCCGGCGAAACCTGCATGCAGGCGACGATGATGAAGGATGGTGGGATGGACATGGGCCATGCCCCTCCCGTCAACGACACCGGCCACATGCGCGGCAGCGATTCGAAGGGCGCGCTGCAGAAGGAGCCGGAGGAAAAGGGCAGCAGCCCGCACCGTAACGCCCCCCGCCAGCAAGCCCCCGGCAGCAGCCAGCCCGGCAGCGAAGCCAACCGCAGCATGACCGCGATCGATCCGCTGCCCCTTCCCGGCGTTACTGCCGTGGCCCGTTCGTAGGACCGACATGATGTCCGATAGCTTTCTCAAGACCATCTTCGGGCGCCTGACGCTCGACAGCTTCCCGATCCACGAGCCGATCCTGGTCGCGACCTTCATCATGGTCGCGATCGGCGGTGCGGCGGTGCTGGGCGCCCTCACCTATTTCAAGGTGTGGGGCTACCTGTGGAAGGAATGGTTCACGTCGGTCGATCATAAGAAGATCGGCGTGATGTACATGGTGCTCGGCATCATCATGCTGCTGCGCGGCTTTGCCGACGCACTGATGATGCGTGCGCAGCAGGCCATGGCGTTCGGCGCCAACGAAGGCTTCCTGCCCGCGCACCATTACGACCAGGTGTTCACCGCGCACGGCGTCATCATGATCTTCTTCGTGGCGATGCCCTTCGTCACCGGTCTGATGAACTATGTCGTGCCGCTGCAGATCGGCGCGCGCGACGTGTCGTTCCCGTTCCTCAACAACTTCAGCTTCTGGATGACCGCGGCGGGTGCGGCGATCGTCATGGTTAGCCTGTTCGTGGGTGAGTTCGCCCGCACCGGCTGGCTGGCGATGGCCCCCCTGTCGGGGCTCGATTATTCGCCTGACGTCGGCGTGGATTATTACATCTGGGGGTTGCAGGTCGCCGGCGTCGGCACCTTGCTATCCGGCGTCAACCTGCTCGCGACCATCGTCAAGATGCGCGCGCCGGGCATGTCGCTGATGAAGATGCCGATCTTCACCTGGTCGGCGCTCGCCACCAACACGCTGATCGTCGCCGCCTTCCCGATCCTGACCGCGGTTCTCGCGCTGCTCAGCCTCGATCGCTACCTCGGCACGCACTTCTTCACCAACACCATGGGCGGCAACCCCATGATGTACGTAAACATGATCTGGATCTGGGGCCACCCGGAAGTATACATCCTGATCCTGCCGGCGTTCGGCGTGTTCAGCGAAGTGACCAGCGCGTTCTGCGGCAAGCGGCTGTTCGGCTATACGTCGATGGTCTACGCGCTGCTGGTCATCACCATCCTGGCGTATCTCGTCTGGCTGCACCACTTCTTCACCATGGGGTCGGGGGCGAGCGTCAATTCGTTCTTCGGCATCACCACGATGATCATCTCGATCCCGACGGGCGCGAAGATCTTCAACTGGCTGTTCACCATGTACAAGGGACGCATCCGCTTCGAACTGCCGATGATGTGGACGGTCGCGTTCATGATCACCTTCGTGATCGGCGGCATGACCGGCGTGCTGCTCGCGGTGCCGCCTGCCGACTTCGTGCTGCACAATTCGCTGTTCCTGATCGCGCACTTCCACAACGTGATCATCGGCGGCGTGCTGTTCGGGATGTTCGCCGGCATCAACTTCTGGTTCCCGAAGGCGTTCGGCTTCAAGCTCGACAAGTTCTGGGGCACGATCAGCTTCTGGTTCTGGGTCGTCGGCTTCTACGTCGCGTTCATGCCGCTGTACGTGCTCGGCCTGATGGGCGTGACGCGCCGCCTGCGCCACTTCGAGGATCCGTCGTTACAGATCTGGTTCATCGTCGCGGCGATCGGCGCGCTGCTGATCGCGGTGGGGATCGGCGCCTTCCTGATGCAGATCTTCGTCAGCATCAAGAATCGCGACAGCCTGCGCGACGAGACTGGCGACCCGTGGCAGGGCCGCAGCCTGGAGTGGGCGACCTCGTCGCCGCCGCCGGCCTATAACTTCGCGTTCACGCCCGTCGTCCGCGACGTCGACGCCTGGTACGACATGAAGGCGAACAACGCCGTGCGCCCGACCACCGGCTTCCGCGACATCCACATGCCGCGCAACACCGGCACGGGCGTGATCCTGGCGGGTCTGGCGGTGGTCTTCGGCCTCGCGATGATCTGGTACATGTGGTGGCTCGCCATCCTGTCCTTCGTCGGGATCGTGGCGGTCAGCATCGGCCACACCTTCAACTACGACCGCGATTATTACATCCCCGCCGAGGAAGTGACGGCGTGCGAGGACCTGCGCACGCAGCAACTCGCCGCCCGCGCGGCCCAGCAGCCGGCCCAAACCCCGGCCCAAACCCCGGCAATGGGGGCCTGAGGAGCCATGAGCGAAGCGACCATCCCCCCGGGCACCCAGGCCCCGGTCTTCTACGAGACCGACGAACATCATCACGACGCCGGCGGCAGCACCATGCTGGGCTTCTGGCTGTACCTGATGAGCGACTGCCTGATCTTCGCCATGCTGTTCGCAGCCTATGGCGTGTTCGGCAGCAGCTACGCCGGCGGCCCGCAGCCGCACGAGATTTTCGAGCTGCCGCTGGTGGCGCTCAACACCTCGATGCTGCTGCTGTCGTCGATCACCTATGGCTTTGCGATGCTGTCGATGAACGACGGCAACGTGAAGGGCACGCAGGGCTGGCTGGCGATCACCGGCCTGTTCGGGCTCGCCTTCCTCGGGATCGAGCTCTACGAATTTTCGAACCTGATCGCCGAGGGCGCCGGCCCGCAGCGCAGCGCGTTCCTGTCGTCGTTCTTCACGCTCGTCGGCACGCACGGCCTGCACGTCACCTTCGGCATCATCTGGCTGGTGACGCTGATGGTACAGGTCGGCCGCAAGGGCCTGATCCCCGCCAACCAGCGTCGCCTGCAGTGTCTGTCGCTGTTCTGGCACTTCCTCGACGTGATCTGGATCGGCGTCTTCACCTTCGTCTACCTGCTGGGAGTGCTGCGATGAGCGCGCATAACGCACACGATCATGCGCACGATCACGGCCATGGCCATGACCACGGCCATTCCTCGGGCGAGGCGCACGGCACCCGCCGCGATTATGTGATCGGCTTCGTCCTGTCGGTGATCCTCACCGCCATTCCGTTCGGGCTGGTGATGAGCGGCGTCATCGCCGACGCGCGGATCACGGCGGGCATCTGCATGGCGTTCGCGCTGGTGCAGATCGTCGTCCACATGATCTACTTCCTCCACATGAACTCCAAGTCGGAGAATGGGTGGACGCTGATGGCGCTGATCTTCACCGTCATCATCGTGGCGATCTGCCTCGCCGGCTCGATGTGGGTCATGTATCACATGAACGCCAACATGATGCCGGGCATGAGCGGCGGCGACATGGGGGCGATGTAGCCCCATGAATCGTGCGCGCGCGATCACGACCGGCCTGCTGCTGTTCGTGATCGCCGCGCTGATCGGGCTGGGCGTCTGGCAGCTCGAGCGCCGGACGTGGAAACTGGCGCTGATCGCGCACACCGAGGCGATGCTGGCGCAGCCGCCGGTGCCCGCCCCCGGACCTGATCGCTGGTCCACCATCGGCAAGGACGACGTCTACCGCCCCGTCATCGTGCGCGGGCATTATCGCACCGGCGCCGACACGCTGGTGCAGGCGGTGACGGAACTGGGCGGCGGCTTTTGGGTGATGACGCCCTTCGATACCGATCGCGGCTTCACCCTATTGGTCAACCGCGGCTTCGTCCCCGCCGACCGGCGGACCGGAATCGCCCCCTCCCCCGCCATGCAATCCATTCGTGGCCTGTTGCGGCTAAGCGAACCGGGTGGCGCGTTCCTGCGCAGCAACGACCCGGCGGCAGACCGCTGGTATTCGCGCGACATCGCCGCGATCGCGGCGCGCCGGGAGTTGGGCCGGGTCGCCCCTTATTTCATCGATGCGAGCGAACCCAGGAGCGGGTGGCCGCGCGGCGGGCTGACCGTGGTGCGGTTCCGCAACAGCCATTTGGTGTATGCGCTGACCTGGTTCGGACTGGCCGCGCTGGTTGCGGTGATGGCGTGGCGGGTGCGGCGGCGGGTGTGAGCCGTTAGAGCGCAGCACCTGCCCTCACCCTTCCGGCGCTACGCGCCTCCCTCCCTCTCCCAATGGGAGAGAGAAGAGCCGCCGAAGGCGGCGAAGGGTGAGGGTGGGCGCAATGCCCTCTTCCTCAATCCTCCAGTTTCGCCCCATCCAGCGTCCGCTCGATCCGCGCCGCCTCGGCGTCTGCGGCCTCACGCTCCGCCTTGGTCCGCCCGAATTTCGCGCGGTTCGCATCGGCAACCCTGCCCGCCGCGGCCCGGTCCCGTGCCTTGCGGGCGCGGCGGAAGTTGACCACCTCGCCCATCAGCGCCCCGCCCGCTCTTCCGCGGCGCGCTTCACCAGCCCCCAACGACGCCATTCGTCGCGCGCGTCGGCCAGCGCCCGGTGCGCCGGCACGTCTTGATCGCGCACCTCGCCCAGCACCACGGCATCGGCTACCGCCCGCCCCAGTTCGACATCCGGCACCACCCCGCGCAGAATCGCGGTCGCCGTCTCGCGCTGCGCCTCCTCGCTGTCGCGCAACCGCAGCGCGTGGCGCGGCTGTTTCGCGGCACGCAGCAACGCGCTCAGCCATTTGCCGTCCCACGACGGCGCACTCGCGAACAGGGCATGGCCGCTGAGCACATCGATCATCCGTTGCGCGACCACGTCATGCGGCGTGCCGTTCGCCTCGATCTCGGCGCGCGTGATGTGATGGATCGCCTCCGCCTCGTCGTCCCAGTCCGACCATTGTAGCGGCGGGCGGATCAGGTGGCTTTCCTCGGCGCCGTCCTCGAACACCCAGGCGACCTCGATCGGATAGCTTTTTTTGGCGAGCGACGAGGCTTCGAAATCGAGGAAGACAAACATGATGCCTCAACGCCTACGCGCTGGGGCCGGGTTCCGTCTACTGCCCCGATCGCCGCCATGCGCCCGCAGCGAGCCGGGCGACCAGCGCAGGCACGCCCGGACGCACCAGCAGCCAGTCGCGGATCGCCGGCCCCCGATCGGCGCCGATCACCTGCTTATACCCGCTGTCGCCCGCCCCCCAGTCGACCCGCGTGATTCCCCGCGCCTGTGCCTGCACGAGATTGCGGTAATACAGCAGCTTGCCGGGCGAATGCTTGGCATAGGCGGGGTCGTAGCTGTTGGCGATCGCGTATGTCAGCGCCCCCGCGTCGAGATCGAACGAAAAGGCCGCAGGCGTGCCGTCGATGGTCAGCAAGGCCGCGCGCATCCGCTGCGCCAGCACCGGGTCCCGCGCCGCCGCGCGCCAGAAGGCGCCATGGCCATGCCGTGTGAACTTGGCATCGCGACCGTCGGTGCGCGATGCGATCCAGCTCGCCTGCTCCACTGCCGCCAGATCGTCGAATGCCGCCGGCCAGTCCGCCCCCGACAGGAAGCGCCAGTCGGGCACGCCATGGCTCGCGAGATGCTTTTCGTGGAAGCGGTTTTTGCGCAGCGTCGATCCGCGCGGCCACGCCCCCTCCTGTTGCCGCGCCGCCATGTCGAGCAGCCAGCTGTCCGCCACGAACCGGTCGAGCACCGCCCAGCCCTGCGCCCGCGCCGCAACGATCAGCGGCATCACCGCGGCATCGTCGTCATAGACCGGCCCGATCCGCAGCAGTGTGACGGCGCGCGCCAGCGTTGCCAGCGCCACCCGCAGCACCGCCTCCCCCGCATCGGTGGCGAGCGGAAAGCTGCGAAACGGCCAATAGCTGCCCGGCACCGCCGCCGCGCGCACGAACCCTGGCCCGATACCGACGAACGGCAGCGCCAGCGCGGGCCGCCCCTCCTCCTCGACCACCAATGTCCGGGCCCTGCCGCCATAGGCATCCAGCGCCGCGGCATACCATCCATAGCGCAGGAAGCCGTGCGTCGACGGCGCCCGCGTCGCCACCGCGTCGATCGCCACGGACAGGCCATCGTCGATCCGCGCGCGCGCGGCGGGAGGCAGACGTTCGAACGTCGAAAGGCGCATCGGCGACAGCACGTCCGCGGGTCTATCGCTCGATCGGCGGCGGGCAACGAAAATCCGCCGATCGCAGCCCCGCGATCGACAAACTGCCCGCCCGGAACGGATCGGCCCTTTCACGCGGCGCCGTCCCGGATATGATGGCGCCATGCCCACGTTGCTCCAGGTGTCCACGATCGCGCAGACGATCCAGCTGTCGCTCGCCCCCGTCTTCATGCTGGCGGCGATCGGCCAGATCCTGAACGTGCTCGCCGGCCGCCTCGCCCGCGTCATCGATCGCGCCCGCGTGCTGGAAGAACGGGTTATCGCCGAAAGCGGCCGCGATCAGCAGCGCGACATCTGGGAGTTGAAGCTGCTCGACGAACGCATGTCGATCATCAACGCGGCGCTGTTCCTCGCCGTGTTGAGCGCGGTGATGGCGTGCATCGTCATCGCGATGCTGTTCGTCGCCAATATCGCGCGGCTGCACATCGGCACCGGCATCGCCTTCTGCTTCATCGTCGCGGTGACGCTGCTCACCTGTTGCCTCGCCGCCTTCATGTGGGAGGTGCGCGTGTCGCTTCGCGCGATTCACGTGCGGAAGGAGATTCTGTCGTGAGCCCCGCGGTGGAGCGCCGTGCGCTACAAATCGTGGTGGCGCTCGCCTGTCTCGTCCCGCTGTCGGTCGGCGGCTGGAGCGTGGCGCGGGGGCCCGGCTTCCTCGGCCATCCGCCGGTGATCCCGACCGATCTCGACAGCCATTTCCGCTACATCTCCGGCATCTTCTTCGCCGTCGGTATCGCGTTCGCGACGTGCATCCCCGGGATCGAGCGCAAGGGCCCCCGCTTCCGCCTGCTGGGCGCGCTGGTGGTCGCGGGCGGCCTCAGCCGGATCGTATCGCTGGTCGCGGTCGGCGTACCGTCCGCGGGGCATGTGTTCGGCTTCGCAATGGAACTGGGCGCCGTGCCGCTGCTGATGCTCTGGCAGTGGCGCCTGGAACAGCGGTTTCGCGCCTAATCCGCCCTCACCCGCAGGGTGAGGGTGGGTGCGGGACCTCAGCGACTTCCCTCCAGCCCCGCCCCCACATCCGCCTGCGCGAGATAGCGCGGCGCCACGCGCGCCTTCGCCCGCTGCTCATAGGCATAGCCAGCGCCCAGCACCGTCGCCTCGCCGTTCTTCGTCGCGATGAACGACAAGCCGACCGGCAGCCCCCTCACCAGCCCCATCGGCACGGTGAGATTGGGATAACCGGCGATCGCGGGCAGCTCCGACGACGACGGCCCGTTATATTGATCGCCATACACGGGATCGCTCAGCCACGCCTCGGCATAGGTCGGCTCGACCAGTATCTGTGCGCCCGCCGCCGTCAGCATACCGTCGATCGCACCGCTCGCCGCCTTCAGCGATTTGGCCCGCGCCGCCACATATTCAGGATCGCGCAGGCCTTTGGTCTGCGCCGCCATCTCAAAAATCTCCTGCCCGAAGAACGGCATTTCCTGCGTCGCATGATCGCGGTTGAAGGCGATCAGCTGGTCGAGGTCGCGCGCTGTCACCGCCGACGGCGTCGTCGCGAGATACGCGTTCAGGTCAGCCTTCAGCTCGGTCTTCAGCACCATGAATTCGGCATCGCCCACCCCATCGAGCTTGGGCGGCGTCACCGGCACCAGCACCGCGCCCGCCGCGGTCAGTACGGCCAGCGCCGCGTCGTAGCGCGCGGCGAGGTCTGCGGGCATGTCCTTCGGCCGAATCACACCCACGCGCATCCCCGACAGCGCGCTGACCGACAGCCCCGCCGCATAATCGCGCGGAACCGCGCCCGCCGTCGCCGGATCGGCGGCATCGGGCCCGACCATCGCCGAAAACAGCACCGCGACGTCGCGCACGCTGCGCGCCATCGGCCCGGGCGTGTCCTGCGAATGGCTGATCGGCACCACATGCGTGCGACTGACGAGGCCGATCGAAGGCTTCAACCCGACAAGGCCGTTGATCGATGACGGGCACACGACCGACCCGTCGGTTTCCGTCCCCACCGCCGCCGCGGCGAAGCTCGCCGCCACCGCCGCGCCCGATCCGGACGAGGATCCGCACGCGGTACGATCCAGCGCATAGGGGTTCTTCACCAACCCGCCGACCGCGCTCCACCCGCTCATCGCGTGCGTCGACCGGATATTCGCCCATTCGCTCAGGTTCGTCTTGCCAAGGATCACCGCGCCCGCCGCGCGCAGCCGCGCCACCACCGGCGCGTCGCGCCCGGTGAAATTGTCCTTCAGCGCCAGGCTGCCTGCGGTCGTCGCCATCCGATCGGCGGTTTCGACATTGTCCTTGATCAGCACCGGCACGCCATGCAGCGGCCCCCGGATACGCCCCGCCTTGCGTTCGGCATCCAGCGCCTTCGCCTGCGCCAGCGCATCCGGATTGATCGCGATCACGCTGCGGAGTGCCGGCCCCTTGCGATCCAGCGCGGCGATCCGGTCGAGATAGGCGCGCGTCACCTCGACGCTCGTCGCCTTGCCCGCGGTCATTAGCGCCTGCACCTGCTCCAGCGGCACCTCTTCGACGGTGACCCGACGCGCGACCGCCGGCGTTGCAAGCACGGGGCTCGCCAACAGAAAACCCAACGCAATCCGACGCATATCCATCCCCTTTGCGGCGGGATGCTAGCCGAGCGCACGGCCCGCACAAGTCCCCTCCCACGCCCACCCGCGATTGACGTGCCATTGAACCCACGGCACCTCCGCGGCGTTCACCCGCATCAATCTCCAAAGGGGCTGCCGTGGCGCTGGCACTGAAGATCATCGGCGGCATCGTGTTGGCGCTCGTCATCGCATTCGGCCTGACCGTGACGATCGTCCCGCGCTTCCTCGACCGCATCTATTACGAAGGCGACGAAAGCGACCATTACGACGGGCAGCGCTTCTTCAATCCCGATGGCGATCAGGACACGATGCGCATGCCCACGGGCGGCAGCCGCACCGGCTTCTTCTGGCGTTATTTGATTGGAAACGACGGGCGTCCCGAATGGCCCAAGAGCGTGGCGGTCACACCGTCCCGCCCCGCCGCGCGGATCGATGGCGATCGCATGGTCGTGACGTGGATCGGCCACGCCAGCGTCCTCATTCAGACGCACGGCCTCAACATCCTCACCGACCCCATCTATGCGGAGCGCGCCGGCCCGTTCGGTTTCGGTCCACAGCGCGTCGCAACACCCGGCATCCGGTTCGACGATCTGCCGAAGATCGATCTCGTGCTGGTCAGCCACAATCATTACGATCACCTCGATCAGGCGACGCTGAAGCGGTTGTGGGAGCGGGATCATCCCGCGATCGTCACCAGCCTGGGCAACGACAGCGTCATCGGCCAGACTGGCGCGAAGGCGACCGCACTCGACTGGGGCGGCAACGCGACGCTCACCGCCTCCGGCATCCAGGACACCAGCAGCGACATCCGCTGTGACCCGGACAGCTGGTGCCCCGGCGACCGCGCGCGCGTGTTCGTGACGCGCAACCACCATTGGGGCAGCCGCTGGTTCACCGATCGCAACCGCGCGCTCTGGTCCAGCTTCGTCGTCGCGCTGCCCAGCGGCGGCAACATCTTCTTCGCGGGCGACACCGGCTTCGGCGATGGCCTGTGGCCCGCGGAGGCCGCGACCTACGGCCCGATCCGCTTTGCGATGATCCCGATCGGCGCCTTCCGCTTCGCGCCCGGCCAAATGTCGTCGGGCAGCCATGTCGGCCCCGCAGAGGCGGCGCTCATCCACCAGCGCCTGGGCGCGGCGCGATCGATGGCGATCCACTGGGGCACGTTCCGCCTGTCCTACGAAGGCTATGACACGCCGCCAAGGATGCTGGCGGCGGCGATGCGCTGCACGGGTGGCAGTGGCTTTACGGCGGAAGGGCTCGGCAAGCCGTTCGACGTGCCCGTCTACACCGCGCCGCAGACCGGCCGCGCGATGCAATCGGCCGACATGATGCGCTGCCTCGACACGCCCGAGGTGCGCGCGCTGCGCTAACCCCCACCCCCGTCATTCCCGCGCAGGCGGGAATCCATAACCTCTAACCTCAGCGACAGAAGCGAAACGGTAGCGCATCTGGATTCCCGCCTCCGCGGGAATGACGAGGACGGGCTGGTGGTCGCGCGCCTTACCGAAACGTCTGCGACAGCCCGTGATACAGCTTCTCGCGGCACACCAGCTGGCTCGCCCAGTCGGCGATGAAGGCGGTGGCGAACATCGGCAGCAGCAGCCCGCGGCTCACCGTCGTTTCGGACAGGATGATCACCGCGGTCAGCGGCGCACGCACGACGCCCGCGAAATAGGCGACCATGCCGAGGATCACGACCGCGCCCGCCGGATCGTTCGGGAACACCGCGTGTAACAGATTGCCGACACCCGCCCCCACCGCCAGGCTGGGTGCGAAGATGCCGCCGGGCAGCCCGGCGACCGCGGTCGCCGTCGTCGCCAGCGCCTTCGCCGGCCCGAACCACAAGGGTGCATCGACGCCGATGATCATCGCCCGCGCCGCGGAATAGCCGGTGCCCCAGGTCAGCCCGGCCGAGAACACGCCCAGCACCGCGACGACGACGCCGCAGATGCCGGCGAACAGCACCGGGTTCGCCTTTGTCCAGCGTGTTACGCGACCCGGCCCGCTGGCGAGCCCCAGCAGCACGCGCGAGAACAGCCCGCCGGCCAGTCCGCCGAAGACGCCCGCGACCGGCACGACGATCAGCGCGCTCGCGGTCGGCATATGCGCGCCGATCGCACCGAAATAGATATAGTCGCCCGCCAGGCTCTGCGCGACGAGGCCGGCGATGACGATCGCCGACAGCACCAGCAGCGTCACCTTCTGCTCATAGGCGGCGGCCAGTTCCTCGATCGCGAACATCACGCCCGCCAGCGGCGTGTTGAACGCCGCCGCGACGCCCGCCGCGCCGCCCGCGATCACCACCGCGCCCTTCAACGGTACGCGCAGCACGCGGTGACTGATCCCCATCACCGCCGCGGCGATCTGCACCGTCGGCCCTTCGCGCCCGACGCTCGCGCCGCACAGGATCGCCGCCATGGTCAGCACGACCTTACCCAGCACCGTCTTCACCGCGATCAACCCGCCCGTCGCCGCGGTCGGGTCGGTCTGCGCCGCCATCACCTGCGGGATGCCCGAACCGCGCGCCAGCGGCACGAACCGCCGCGTCAGCCAGACGAGCGCCATGAAGCCCAGCGGCGTCGTGACGAGCGGCAGCCAGTGCCAGGTGCGCGCATAGGCGCTGAACACCAGTCCCGTATAATCGGCCGCCTCGGCGAACAGCACCGCGACGATGCCGATCAGGATCGCCCCGGTGATCACCGCGATCCGCCGCCGGAAGCGCACGCTGGTCGGCCCGCGCGATCGCAGCAGCGCGCGCAGGCGGTAAAGCGTCCAGCGGCGGGAACGCGGCGACGGGGCGGATACGTCGGACATGGACAGGCCCTAGCCGACGATGGCGCTCAGCGGAACCGCTGCGGCGCGTTAATAATCCTTCGACACGCGCACGTTCGCGCTTTGCCGGCCCAAGGTGGAGATGCTGGACAGCAGCGAGAGCCAGCGCGTGACCTGATATTCCAGCCGCGTCGCCGAATAGCCCTGCCCGTCGGTGACGATTTCCGCATACAGCCGCCGCGTCACGAACTTGCCCGCCGCGATCGACGTGCCCTGACCCGTCTGCGGGTCGGCGGGCAGGATACGCAACCGGTCGAGCCCCGCCGCACGCCGTACCGCGTTGATCGGGTTGAGGCCGTTGCCGCCGTCCTGCAACGCCGCCACCGCCGCGGCGAGCTGCAACGCCTCGGGCGCGGACAGCTTGGTGATCGACGTGCCGAACAGCAGGCGCGACAGCAATTCGTCCTGCGGCAGCGCCGGCACGCTGGTGAAGCTGATCTCGGGCTTCAGTGCCGTGCCGGTGACGCGGATCGAGGCGCTCAGGCCCGTGCTGTCGGCATTCGCCTCGATATCCAGCGCGGGATTGGCCGGCACCTCGCCGCCGAAGCGGATGATGCCGCGACGCAGCTCGAACTTGCGGCCGGCGAATTCATAGTCGCCGCGGACCAGCGTCGCCTGGCCGGTGATCGCCGGATTGCCCGGCTCGCCCGCGATCGACAGGTCGGCGGACCATTCGCTCGACAGGCCCAGGCCGCTGACAATCATCTTGTCGGGCGCCTTCGCCTTGATCGCCAGCGTCCAGGGCGATGGCGGCGCCTCGTCCTCTTCGCCGCCGTCGGGCAGGTTGATCTCGCGGATGTTGAGCCGCGGCACCGCGGTGGCGGCGCTCGCCTGCCCCAGGCGATAACGGCTGCGGTCGAGCAGGACGTTACCCGCGATCTGGCCGCCGACGCCCTTGGACAAGAAGGTCAGCGGCCCGGTGACGGTCGCGCCGAAATCGTCGCGGTTGATCATCACCGCGCGATCCGCTTGCAACCGCACGTCGACCCCCACGCCGCGCGCCGCGCCGAAATCGAACGTGCCGACGCCGGTCACGCGCCCGCCCTTGCCCGCGTCGGCGGCGAAGCGGTCGATCTGCAATTGCGATCCGCCGAACTTGCCGCTGGCGACGACGTTGGTCAGCACGGTGCCGGTCGCGGCGCTTTCGATCCGCGCGCCATTGGCCTGCAACACGCCCCGGATCACCGGCGCGCCGATCCGCCCGCTGACGTCCGCGCCGATCGCGACGGGGCCGGACAGGTCGAACAGCTCGACGCCCGTCAGCCGCCACAAGGTATCCGCCGGCCCCTGATAGCGCAGCTGTGCGATCAGCGGCGCCGCGGCGATACGGCTGGCGAGGTCGCCCGCCCCCAGCGGCTTGAGCAGCGCCTGCGCCCGCCCGATCGTCCGCCCGCCCGACGCCATCACCGCGCGCACGCCAAGCCGGTCGGCGGAGAGCACGCCCGCCAGCCCCACGTCGATCGGCCGCGACGCGAGGACGAGGCCAGCACGGCTCAGCCCGCGCAGCGTCAGGTCGATCCGCCCGGTCGGTGCCTCGCCCGCCCGGCTGGCATAGACGATCCGGCCCGACGCGGTGCCGCCCAGCCCCAACCGCGGAAAGCCGATGTCGAGGATGGCGAGCGGCATGCGCGTCAGGCTGGCATCCACCGCCAGCGCGTTGTCGGCGAACCGCCCCGCCAGGCTCCCCTCGCCACCCGCAAAGGCGAGCTTCGTCGGCGCGAGCTGCCACCCGTCGCCATCGCGCGTGACGATCGCGGATTCGAGCAATTTCAGCGGCCGGCGGTCGAGCGTACCCTGCGCCGACACGGTATAGCGATCCGGCGCCACCGCGATCAAGGTCTGCACATCGAACGCCCGGCCGCGCGATCCGGCGATCGACGCACGAATTTCCCCCGTCCCGCCGCGCAGCTTGGCGCTCCCCGCAAAGCGCGCGAGGCTCAGCCGCCCCTGTCGCAGCCCCTGCCCCGATGCGGTCGCATCGATCGACGCTCCCGCCGGATCGAGCAGCAGCGTCGCTTCCAGATGCCCACGCCGCAGCGTCGCGCCCGCCAGCTGCGCATTCGCGGCATCCAGGCTCATCACGATCTGCTGCACCGTGCCCACCGGGTGGAAGCGCAACGCGCCCGACAGGCCGCCGCCCGCTACGGTCAGCGTGCCCTCGAACCCGCCCGGCGGCATCGCGAGCCGGCCCGATGCAACCGTGCCACTCACCGCCAGCCGGTCGACGAACAGCACGTCGTCGACGCCCGGCGGCAACAGCAGGATGCGCCCCGTCCCCGCGAACGGCCCCAGCCGCGATCCGCCCTGCGCCTGGACGTTGAATCCGGTCGGCGTCGGGTCGAGGTGCAGCCGCACCTGGCTCAGCGCAAGCGTCGCATTGGGCGCGGCGAAGACGATATCGAGCGTCGGCCGGTCGATCTTCCCATCCAGCCGCAGCATCGTCACCGGACCGTAGCGGGCATGCCGCCCGGTCGCGTCGATATGGAACGTCTCGTCGTTGCGGCGATAGCCGCTGCCCCGCAACGTCAGCAGCGGCGACGTCAGCACCAGATCGGCAAAGCGGATCGTCCCGTCGGGCGCGCGTTCCAGCGATGCGACGACGCGCGGCAGACCACCGGTCAGCGTGCGCAGGAAGCCGTTGTCGAGCCGCACGACCTGCGCGATCCCGCGCCCGACGATCCGCGTGCCCTTGCCGCCCGGCCCCGGCACAACGCGCAGGTCGGATCGGACGTCCACGACGCCCAGCCCCTTGATGTACAGCCGCCCGAGCGTCCCGTTCAGTCCCGCCTCGTATCGCCCGGTCGCCAGATCCAGCGACACCATGATCCGCCCGTCGAGCTTGTCCGATCGCAGCCGCAGCGCATCGGCGGTCAGCAGCGATCCCGTCAGCCGCACCGGCCCGTCGAGGCTGAGGTTGCGCAGGATGCCGCCGGCGACGTCGCCCACGCCCGTCACCTCCGCCGCAACGAAGCGCGTCGGCATCGTCAGCACACGGCCGCCCAGCCGTCCGCTGCCCGCCAGCCGCACGCCGCGCATGCCGGTCCGGTCGATCGCCAGCTGGTCGGCGCGCAGGCGATAGTCGAACTGCGCGGTCCGGAACCCGCCGTCCAGCACCGCGCGCAGCACGACGCCGCTGCCGCTCATCGTCGGGATCACCGCGGCGGGGCGCAGCAGCCGCGCCTCGATCCGCACGTTGCGCCAGGCCGATGTGCCGAGATCGATCACCCCGGTCGTCGTCATCGCCAGCGCCGTGCTGCGCAGCGACAGCGTGCCGTCGAGCCGCCGGTCGGCGAAGGTCGCAGAGCCCGCGATACGCACACGCGGGCTGGTCAGCCGCTGGACGACCGCGCTGGTCCATCCCCCCGTCGCCACCTCGCCCCCCAGCGTATAGCGGCCAGCATCCGCCGCCAGCGCGAGGTCGATCGCCCGTGCCGTACCGATCCGCCCGACCGCACGCCCGCGCCAGTGCGTCCAGCTGCCCTTGCCGTCGACGTCCAGCCGCACCGCCCGCCGCACGCCGAGGCTGCGCGCCAGCACACCGTTCGCGGCGCCGGCTGCGCGCACGTCGATGTCGAACCGGTCACGATCCGGCGCGGCATCGATCCGCACCGCCAGCCGATCGGTCCCCGCGACCACCGCGCCAAGCCGCACGAGGGCCCGTCCGTCACGGATATCCGCCCGCCCCGCGATCCGCCCGACCCGCGGCGTGCCGAGCACCGGCTTCGCGAGCACCAGTCGATCGACACGCAGATCGTCGATCGCGATATCGAAATCGGGCAGGATCGGTCCGCGCTGCGGGTTTGCCCGCGTATGCGGTGCGTGGAACAGCACCGCCTGCCCCACCGCCAGCCGCCGGATCACCAGCCGATGCCGCACCCACGCCCAGGGCCGCCAGTCGAGATCGACCGATGGCGCCTGCAGCAACAGTCCGTCGAGATCGTAGACGCGCACATCGGTCAGCCGCGCCCTGCCATACAGCGACCCGTCGATCCGCCCGATCGCGAAGCGCAGCCCATTCGCGGTGCGCACCGTCGCGATCCGCTCCGTGACCCAGCGATGGCCGATGCCGGTGTCGACCAGTGCCAGCGCAGCGACGAACACCGCCACCAGCGCGACGATGCCCAGCCCCAGCCAGCGCAAGGCGCGCCTCAAAACGCCTGCCCCAGCGATACGTAGACGGCGATGCGGCTATCGCCCGGCTTGGGGTTCAGCGGCGTGCCGACGTCGAGGCGGATCGGCCCGAAGTTCGAATAATAGCGCACGCCGACGCCCGCGCCGTATTGGAAATCGCCCAGCCCCGGGAAGGCCGTGGTATAGACCGTGCCACCGTCGAGGAACGGCACGATGCCGAAATTCCCGAACGTCTTGACCCGCGTCTCGATCGAGAATTCGGCCAGGCTGCGCCCACCGATCGGATCGTTGTTGACGTCGCGCGGGCCGATCGCCTGGAAGCCGTATCCGCGCACCGACGCGCCGCCGCCTGCATAGAAGCGCCGCGACGGCGCGATCTGGTCACGCGGTGCGCCCAGGATCGACCCCAGCCGGATGCGCTCCGCCAGCACCACGCCGCTATGGACGGGCTGGTAGGCGCTGGCATCCAGCTGCATCCGCGCATAGCCGAAGACATTGCCCTGCAACGACACTTCCGGGCTGAACCGCCCGCCGATGCGAAAGCCGCGCGTCGGATTGAGCAGGTCGTCCGACCCGTCGTAATTCAGGCTGGTCGGCACCGCGCCGATAAAGAAGGTGCGCCGCCGCGGCTCGCCCGTCGCCGCGATCACGTCGCGCTCGTCCGACGCGATGAGTTCGCCGCCCAGCGACCAGGTCCACGCCTTCTGGAAGAAGATCGTCGTCTGCCGCTCCAGGCTGCCGGCCAGCGTGAACGTCTTCGCGTCATAGGCGTCACGCACCGTATGGGCGGCGGCGGCCTGCAGCGTCAGCACCCGGTCGCGCCCGCCGACATTGCTGCGGCGGAAGACGATGTTGCCCAATTGCTCCTGCGTGCCCAGCACGCTGCGCAGCGTCAGCGCGCCCTCGGGCGGGAACAGGTTGCGGTGCGTCCAGCTGATTTCGGCGCGCGCGCCTTCGCCCGTGCCATAGCCCAGCTCGCCCGCGATCGTGCGCGGCGGCGCCGGCTCCATCTTGACGCCGATATCGACCGTGCCGGGATCGGCGTCCGCGATCGGCTTCACCTCGACGGAGGACACGAGGCCCGTCTGGATCAGCGCGCGCCTCAGATCGTCGAGCGACGCGGCATTATACGCATCCCCGGGCTGGAAGCGCGCAATCTCCTGCACATGGTCCGCGTCGAACACCCGATTGCCGGGCAATGCGACGATCCGCCCGAACCGCCGCGCGTTGCCGGTCGCGACGGCAAGGTCGAGCGTCGCGGTCTTGGTCGCATGATCCACCACGATCTGCGGCTCGCCGATGTCGGCGAAGGGGAAGCCCGCCTGCCCCGCCTTCGCGCGCAATTGCGTCGTGCCCGCAACGATCGCGTCGGCGTTGACCGGGTCGTCCGCCTTCACCCCGAAGGCCTTGTCGAGCACCGGTGCCTTGTCCCCCGCCGCGCCGACGCCGCCCAGTGTCACCGCGGTGAAGCGATACAGCGTCCCCGGCTCGGCCGCGAGCACCACCTGCGGCTTGACGCTCGGTTCGATCCGCGTCGTGACACGCGCATCGTAATAGCCCTCACCGCGCAGCAACGTGCGCAGCAGGTCGCCGTCCTCGCGCGCACGCCGATCGAGCTGCGCGGCATTGGCGGCGCTGCCGTCATTCTCCGCCAGCGTCGACAATTCCTCGAACCGGCGGCGCAGCAGCGGCGTCGCGGCGCTGTCGATCCCCTCGATCCGCCAGCCATAGCGCCGCTCGCCCGCCGCATCGGTCGCCTGCGTGGCAGCCGCCTCGGTCGCGTCGGGTTTCAGCTCGGGCCAGGCGACCCCGATATCGGGCAATGCCGCGAGCGGGGCGTTGGGATCGAGCGACACGCCACCGTCGGTTGTGGGCGCGGATGGTGGACGCGCCGTATCCCCCGCGGGCGAGGTCTGCGCCGCAGCCGATCCGGCAACAAGGAACGCGGCAGTCGCGCCTAGCCCGAACCACCCCCAACGCGACACCATGCGCCTGTCCTAGCGCGCGGCGCCCCGGCGCAAAAGTCCCACACCGGCGCGAATCCCGATCGACCGGACGCGGCGACGGACCGGCCGGACGCATGCCGGACGGCTTTCGTCCGCCAGCGAACAGTGGGAGGAAGGGTCAGCGGCCTTGCGCGCCCTGCCAATACCGGGCCTTCACGCCTCAATGCCGTCATTCCCGCGCAGGCGGGAATCCAGATTGGCTAGCCGTCCGACTCCATCGGCGACCTAGGACCGATCAACATTCATTCACGCCTAGATACGACGAGGTGACGACAAGTCGGTTCGCGCGGAGGCGCGGAGGACGCAGAGGCGTCGCGTTTGCCGCGCGAGCGGCCTGTCTATCTCGGTCGCGGTGAAGGCGAAGCGCTGCCACGCGCATGACATCTCTGCGTCCTCTGCGCCTCCGCGCCTCCGCGCCTCCGCGCGAACAAAACTCTTTTTCTTCGGGCCTTTCCGCTCGTCGAAAAATCCATCACGACGGTGAATGGCGATACGGCCTAGGCGACGCATCCCGTTCGCCGGCATGACGGGGTCGCATGCCCACCGCCAACGGCGCGAGCCTGCAGCAACCTAGCCGCGCGCGCGGCTCAGTGAACCGTACCGACCACCTCGTCCGACGCCAGCAGCTCCACCAGCCGCTCGGTCTGACGCCAGCGGCAGAAATGCACGTGGTTGCCGATGTCGCGCATATGGCCCGCGCGGATCGCGGCCTCCACCGGGGCATGATCGCCGAACGTCGCGATCAGCTCGGCCGCCTCGGCGACCTGTTGCGCATCGGCGACATACAAAGCGACCATAAGCGAAAAACTCCTCAAGCGAACGCGGCACCGGTCGTATCTACAATCGCCGTGCCAATGTCGGCGGATCGGCGCGCGCCTGCCGCGTCCGATGGTAAATGCCTGTGCGGCCTGCCGTCCCGCCTGTCCCGAGCGGGGACGCTGGCGTCCCGGCGCGGGACGTGGCAGGGCTCGACCATGGCCGACACTCCTCCTTCCGCCGCGGGCGGCATCCTGATCGCCCTCTGTTCGATCGGCGGCACCGCCATCGGGCTGATGCAGGGACAGGTGACGATCGGCTTCCTGGCAGGACTGGCGATCGGCGCCGCCGGTGCCGTCGCGGTCTGGCTGCGCGACCGACGGCGCTAACGCGGCGCGCGCATCAGCCAGACGACGCGGCCGATCACCTCGACCGTCCCCTCGGGCACCGGCGGCGCGGATGGATTGTCGCTGCCGATCGTCACCCCGCCCCGCCCGCGCGCCACGCGTTTCACCATCACCGCATCGTCGATGCGCAGCACGAACACCGCGCCCGTCGCATCCGGTGACCGCCGCGCCCGGTCGACCACGATCAGATCGCCGTCGATCAGCCCCGGCTCCATCGAATCGCCGCGCACCCGCACGATTCCCGTCAGCCCCTCGCGCAGGCCCAGTCGCGCGGCGAGCGCCGGATCGAGCGCCTCGGCCCCCAGCACGATCTCGCTGTCGACCAGCGCACCCGGCCCCGCCGACGCCGCCACGTCCAGCCGCGGCACCGTGAACGCCCGCCGCTGTTGCGGCCCGCCCAAGGCCGCCTCGTCGACCCCGAAATAGTCCGCCAGCCGCCGCCGGTCATCCTCCGCCAATCGGCGTGGCGATCCCCGCGTCACGAACTGCTGCAGATAGGCAGCGTTGCGCCCGATCATCGCCGATAGCGCCGCCAGACTGTCGCCCCGCGCGTCGGCCAAGGCCTTCAGCCGCACCCTTGGATCGTCCTGCTCCACAGGCTCGACCTTAGCGTAGGATTTTTCCTAGACAAGCCGAAACGATGAGAACATATGAAGAACATGATTCGCGGACTCGGGAGGGAGATGCATGTGCCTGCTGTTGAAGATCGATCGCTATCTGCGCGTGACCAAGATGTCCCGCAGCGAGTTCGGGCGGCGGACGGTCAACGATCCGCGGCTCGTGACCGACATGATGCGCGGCCGAATCGTCGGCCAGGATCTGGAACATCGCATCGAACGCTTCATGGCGGAGCGGCGCGCATGAGCCGTGGCCACGACCCGCATGCCAGGCTGTTGAAATCCTTGGAACGCAGTGCGCGAAACTATGGCGTCGGTGCGACTTTTAGTGACTTTTCGGAAACGCCCTGGTCCAGCGCCACCTTCATTGGCTATCGCCTGACCATGGCGGTGACGGTCGATGGCGACGCCACCGCCTGGTTCGCCGCCTTACCCGAGGAAGACTTGTCTGCGCCAGGTCGCCTCGTTGCCGACCTCGCGCTGCGTCGCGACGCGGACGCCATCCGGCTCGAACTGCTGGTGCTACTGGAAGCCTGAATCAGGCCACGCTACGCTGTCGCCATGACGATCACCTACCGCAGCTATCTGCGCCTGCCCGAACTGCTCGACGTGCAGAGCCCGTTGAGCGGTGTCCATGACGAACTGTTGTTCATCACCATCCATCAGGCGTCCGAACTCTGGATGAAATTGTGCCTGCACGAATTGGGCGAGGCGCGGCGGCGGATCGCTGCGGATGACGTCGCGCCGGCGCTCAAGATGATGGCACGGGTCAGCCGCATCCAGGCGCAGCTGATCCAGTCGTGGGAGGTGCTGGCGACGATGACCCCCGCCGATTACGCCGCGATGCGCGGCAAACTGGGGTCAAGCTCGGGATTCCAATCCGACCAATATCGCAGCCTGGAATTCGTGATGGGCAATCGCAATCCGGCGATGGTCGACGTGTTCGACGAAGGCGACGTTCGCGCCCGCCTGTCCGACGAACTCGCCCGCCCCAGCCTGTATGACGAAGCGTTGCGCCTGCTCGCGCGCCGCGGCCTGCCGATCCCCGCCGACCGGCTGGAACGGGACTTTGCCCAAAGCGTCCCCCCATCGCCCGACGTCGAAGCCTGCTGGGCGACGATCTACGGCCATCCCAACGACCATTGGGATCTGTACGCACTGGCCGAAAAGCTGGTGGACCTCGAATATCACGTGCAGTTGTGGCGGTTCGGCCATTTGAAGACGGTGGAGCGCGTCATCGGCTTCAAGACCGGGACCGGCGGCACCGAGGGCGTCCCCTATCTCGCGCGTGTGGTCGAACAGCGCTTCTTCCCCGAACTGCTCAACGTCCGCACCAGCCTGTAGCATCGGGGCCACAGTGCTGACGTAACCGCGCCGTCACACCGATTTCATCTTGATATAACGTATCACGTCGCACAGACGCTTCGCAGTTGCACAACGCCCGGGTCCGGGCGTGTTTTTACGCGGAGTATCCATGCGCACCTTCCTGCTCGCCGGCGCCAGCCTGCTCGCCAGCCCCGCCTTTGCCCAGACCGGCGCCCCCGAAGCCGCGCCGCAGGGCAAGGACATCATCGTCACCGCCGCCGTACCGCAGAGCGAGCGCGACGTATTGCAGGGCACCACCGTTCTGTCGGGCGAGCAGCTGACCCGCGAATTGCGCCCGACGATCGGCGAAACGCTCGCCCGCCAGCCCGGCGTATCCGCGACCTCGTTCGGCCCCAGCGCCTCGCGCCCCATCCTGCGCGGCTTCCAGGGCGACCGTATCCGCGTGCTGACCGATGGTATCGGCGCGATCGACGTCAGCAACACCAGCGTCGACCATGCCGTCATCATCGATCCGCTGCTCGCCGAGCGGGTCGAGGTGCTGCGCGGCCCGTCCGCCTTGCTGTTCGGATCGTCCGCGGTCGGCGGTGTCGTCAACGTCATCGACACGCGCATACCGCGCACCGTGCCCGAAAACGGCTACCGCCTGAACGGGATCGCCGCGTACGGCTCGGCGGCGACCGAGCGGTCGGGCGGCGCTGCGGGCGACGTTGCCGTCACGAACAACATCGTGCTGCACGCCGACGGATCGTACCTCAAGTCGAACGACCTGCGCACCGGCCGCGGCTACATCCTCTCCCCCGCCGCCCGTGCCGCCGCGCTCAGCCAGGTCGGCCTGCCGCAGGATACCGACGAACCGATCGACTTCGCCGCCTCGGCTGCACTGCGGAACCGCCTGCCCAATTCAGCGTCGGAGACGTGGACCGCGGGTGCCGGCGCATCGATCATCACCGACACCGGCAATCTGGGCGTGTCGTACAGCCATTATGACAGCCTGTACGGCGTCCCCATCCGCTACGCGACCGCCGTGGGCCAGGAACAGGAAGCCCCGCGCCTCTCCGTCGTCCAGAACCGCGTCGACTTGCGCGGCGAGGTGCAGACCGGCGGCAGCGTCCTCGAGAAGATCCGCGTCCGCGCCGGCCAGGCGAACTACCGCCACTTCGAACTCGAAGAGGACGGCAGTGTCGGCACCGCTTTCTACAATAAGGGCCTCGAAGGGCGTCTCGAGCTGGTCCAGGCCAATCGCGGCGGCTGGCAGGGCGCCAGCGGCGTTCAATATTTCAACCGCATCTTCAACGTAGTCGGCGACGAAGCCTTCCTGCCAAAGAACGAAACCAACCAGATCGGCTTCTTTACGCTGCAACAATATGCCAACGGCCCGTTCCGCGCCGAGGGCGGCCTGCGCTATGAGCTGACCGACGTCGCCGGCCGCGTGCCGGTGGGCAACGATCGCTTCTTCGGGGGCAAGCGCCATTTCGAGGCGCTGTCCGGCTCGATCGGCGCCTCCTATGCGATCGCCAACGGGGTGCGCATCGGCCTCAACGGCTCGCGCACCGAGCGCGCGCCCTCGGCGGAGGAATTGCTGGCCAACGGCCCGCACGCCGGCACCCAGGCCTATGAGCTCGGCAACCCGAACTTCAGCCTGGAAAAGAGCTGGGGGTTGGAGGCGACGCTACACGCGCATGGCGATGGCTTCAGCCTCGACGCCTCGGCCTATTACAACTGGTTCACCAACTACATTTCGGAAAACCGCGTCGACCCCGCCGTCTGCCTCGCCCGCACCGACGACCTGTCGGGCCTGCCTTGCTTCCAGTATCAGCAGGGTGACGCACGCTATTACGGGTTCGAGGCCGACGCCTCGGTCCGCCTCGCCCGGATCGGCAAATACACGATCAACGCCGACCTGCTCGGCGATTACGTCCACGCCAATATCGTCGACGTCGGCCCCGTGCCCCGCATCCCGCCGGCCCGTGTCCTCGGCGGGCTGGAAGCGCAGGGCGACCGGCTGGGTGGCCGGATCGAGGCGGAGCATGTGTTCGCGCAAAATCGCCTCGCCGCCTTCGAAACGCGCACGCCCGGCTACACGATGGTCAACGCCAGCGCCTCGATCCGTCCGTTCGGGCAGGACAGCAAGACCAGCCTGCTGCTCTCGGCCAACAACATCTTCGATGTCGTGGCGCGCCGCCATTCGAGCTTCCTGAAGGACTTTGCGCCGCTCGCCGGCCGCGACATCCGCGTGACGCTGCGCTTCGGCCTGTAACCGCCGCTTGCCTCGCGCCGCTCGTCACCCCGGACGTGTTCCGGGGTGACGGGATGGATCGGCTGCCCCCTTGCCCCCTCCCGCATCCTCCCGTACCGGCTCTTCAAAAGGAGACGATGCGATGGCCGGCATGGGCAAGTTCGACTGGGCGGATCCCTTCCTGCTCGACGAGCAGTTGAGCGAAGACGAGCGGATGATCCGCGACACCGCACGCGCCTATGCGCAGGATCGGCTCGCCCCGCGCATCGTCGAAGCGTTCCAGCACGAACATACCGACCCTGCGATCTTCCGAGAGATGGGCGAACTGGGGCTGCTCGGCCCGACCGTCCCGGAAGAATATGGCGGCGTCGGCGCCAGTTACGTCGCCTATGGCCTCGTCGCCCGCGAGGTCGAGCGGATCGACTCCGGCTACCGCTCGATGATGAGCGTCCAGTCGAGCCTCGTGATGTACCCGATCTACGCCTACGGTTCGGAGGAACAGCGCCACGCCTTCCTGCCCAAGCTCGCCAGCGGCGAATATATCGGCTGCTTTGGCCTGACCGAACCCGATGCCGGCTCCGATCCCGGCGGCATGACGACGCGGGCGCGCAAGGTGGACGGCGGCTATGTGCTCAACGGCGCCAAGACCTGGATTTCGAACAGCCCGATCGCCGACGTCTTCGTCGTTTGGGCGAAGAGCGACGCACACGGCGGCGCAATCCGCGGCTTCATCCTCACCAAGGGATTGAAGGGCCTGTCCGCGCCAAAGATCGAGGGCAAGCTCTCCTTACGCGCCTCGATCACCGGCGGCATCGTCATGGATGATGTCGAGGTCGGCGAGGACGCGCTGCTGCCCAACGTCGAGGGGCTGAAGGGTCCATTCGGCTGCCTCAATCGCGCGCGTTACGGCATCAGTTGGGGCGCATTGGGCGCCGCGGAATTCTGCTTCCACGCCGCCCGCCAATACGGCCTCGACCGCAAGCAGTTCGGCACCCCGCTGGCCGGCCGCCAGCTCTATCAGAAGAAGCTTGCCGACATGGAGACCGAGATCGCACTCGGCCTGCAAGCCTCGCTGCGCGTCGGTCGCCTGATGGACGAGGGGCGGTTCGCGCCCGAGATGGTCTCGATCGTCAAGCGCAACAACGTCGGCAAGGCGCTCGATATCGCCCGGATGGCGCGCGACATGCACGGCGGCAACGGCATCAGCGGCGAATATCAGGTGATGCGCCATGCGATGAACCTCGAAACGGTCAACACCTACGAAGGCGCGCACGACGTCCACGCGCTGATCCTGGGCCGCGCAATCACCGGCATCGCGGCGTTCTAAGAACATCGCGAGGGGTTCCCACGGGTTCGCCGGTCCGTCACCTCCCATCGTCACCCCGGCCTTGAGCAGGGGTCCCGCTTCTTTGGCCGCACAGGCGTAGCGGGACCCCGGATCAAGTCCGGGGTGACGGGAGAGGGGTATTGCATCGGTAAAGACGCCTCGCGCACCTAGCATAACATTTGTTGTGCTCGCTCACCGCCACGCTTACCCTCCCCCGAAACAGAGGGAGAGGACACATGGCGCCACCACCGCTCACCGGACTGCGCATCGTCGAGATGGCGGGGATCGGCCCCGGCCCGTTCTGCGGCATGATGCTCGCCGACCATGGCGCGGAGGTGATCCGTATCGATCGCGGCCCCCAGCCGGGGTTCAGCGATCCGACCAAGGACCCGTTGCTACGCTCGCGCCGATCAGTGGCGATCGACCTCAAGACGCCGCAGGGCATCGCCGCGGTCCGCCGCATCGTCGCAAGCGCTGACGGCCTGATCGAAGGCTACCGCCCCGGCGTAATGGAGCGGCTGGGCCTCGGCCCCGACGTGCTGCTCCACGACAATCCGCGCCTCGTCTACGGCCGCATGACCGGCTGGGGACAGACCGGCCCCCTTGCCGCCGACCCCGGCCACGACATCGACTATATCGCTATCTCGGGCGCGCTCCACGCCTTCGGGCGCGCTGGTGACAAGCCGACGGCGCCGATCAACATGGTCGGCGATTTCGGCGGCGGCGGCATGATGCTGGCGTTCGGTATGCTTGCCGCGCTGCTCCACGCGCAACGCAGCGGCGAAGGGCAGGTCGTCGACGCCGCGATGACCGACGGATCGGCACTGCTGATGAGCATGATCTGGGGCTTCCGCGGCATGGGACGGTGGAGCGACACGCGCGGCACCAACCTGCTCGATGGCGGCGCCCCCTTCTACGACACGTATGAAACGCAGGATGGCAAATGGATCGCGGTCGGCGCGATCGAACCAGCTTTCTACGCCGCGCTCCGCCGCGTGCTCGGCCTCAGCGATCCGCTATGGGACCGCCAGCTCGATCCCTCCACGTGGCCAGCAATGCGCGACGGTCTGGCGGCCGTCTTCCGGACCAAGTCGCGCGATGCCTGGGTCGCAGCGTTTGCGGGCAGCGAGGCGTGCGTGGCCCCTGTCCTCGACTTCGACGAAGCCGCCGCCCATCCTCACAATGTCGCGCGCGAGACGTTGGTTGAGGCGGGCGGCGTGGTCCAGCCCGCCCCCGCCCCGCGCTATTCGGCGAGCGCCACCGTGGCCCCCGCGCTGGCGAGCGAGCGGACCGATGCCGCCACGCTCGCCGATCTCGGCTTCACGCCCGCGGAGATCGCGAGCCTCGGCCTGTAGCTCAGGCCGTCACCGCCGACCGCCGTGCGTAGAGGCCATAGGCCAGAATCAGCGCGTAACAGATCGCCGGCAGCGTCAGCGACAGCTGCATCGATCCGGTCGCATCGGCGATCAGGCCGGTCAGCGGCGGGATGATCGCGCCGCCGACGATCGCGGTGGCGATGACGCCCGATCCTTCCGCGGCGCGCTTGCCCAGGCCTTCGCTGGCGAGGCTGAAGATCGTCGGGAACATGATCGAGTTCATCAGGCCGATTGCCAGCAGCGCATAGCCCGAGATCGCACCCGTCGTGTTGGCGGAGATCAGGATCAGCGCGATCGCGCCCGTCGCCACGGCGGCGAGCACCTTGCCCGGCGCGACGCGGGTCAGCACCCACGAACCGATGAAGCGGCCGACCAGCGCCCCGCCCCAGTAATAAGGCACGTAATTGCCCGCGGCCTGATCGCCGATGCCGAACACCGACGCCTGCATCAGATACAGCACGATGACCGACCCGATCGCGACTTCCGCACCGACGTACAGGAAGATGCACGCGGCTCCCATCGCGAAGCGCGGGCGCTTCAGCAGGGTGAAGGCGTGGAAGATGCTGCCCGTCTGGTCCTGTTCTTCCTTCAGGCGGTTGCGACGCGTCCACACGACGGCGGCGATCACCAGCAGCGCGACCGCGAGGCCCAGATAGGTATGGACGATCGCCTGCGACGCTTCCTGACGGTACGTTACCAGTGCCGCGCCGCTGAGCGACGCCGCGCTGACGCTGGCGAGCCCGCCGAGGATCAGCGACGAGCCGACGCGCGGGAAGATCGTGGTGCCCAGCGAGTTGAACGCCTGCGCGAAGGTCAGGCGGCTCGACGCCGTTTCCGGCTTGCCGAGCAGCGAGATCAGCGGGTTGGCGACGACCTGAACGATCGTGATGCCCGCACCCAGCACGAACAGCGCAACCAGGAACATCGCGAAGGTCGCGCTCTGCGCCGCCGGGATGAACAGCAGGCAGCCGACCATCATCGTGACGAGGCCGATCGACGCGGTGCGCATATAGCCCGCCTTGCGCACGATCGCCGCCGCCGGCAGCGAGAACAGCGCATAGGCCAGGAAGAACGCCGACTGGACCAGCATCGACGTCGCATGGTCGAGCGTGAACAGCTCCTTCAGCTTCGGGATGATGATGTCGTTGAGGCTGGTGATACCGCCGAAGATGAAGAACAGCGCGATGACGAAGATGCGCAGATCGGGCGCGTCATAGCCGTGCGCGGCATCGCCGCGGGCCGCGGCTTGGGTTGTGTCGACATGCATGGCCATGGGACTGGCAGCCTCTCCTGGGGAAGATTATGATCCCCAGCGCATAGGCGCCCGCCGCCATCGCTGGCAAGCCGCACCACCGACCCCCGGCATACCCGTCACCCGAATCGAAACCCCGACACCGCCCAGCCCATCACCACGTCGCGATAGTCGCAGAGCGCCGCATCGTCCGCACCCGCCCCTAGCGCGACCATCAGCGGCAGCAGATGCTCGGCCTCGGGGTGCGCGAACCGGGCGTGCGGCAGCGTCTCCCACGCTGCCACCCGAGCCGCGCGCCGTGCCGGATCGGGATCGGTCACGGTGGCGACCAGCGCATCGTCCCATTCGCGCGCGACCGGCGTCACCGCAGGCCCGCGCGCACGCAGATTGTGGAAGCTCATCCCCGATCCGACGATCAGCACCCCCGCATCGCGCAACGGCGCCAGTGCCCGCCCGATCGCGATATGCGCGGCGGGGTCCAGATCGGCCCGCAGCGACAGCTGGGCGAGCGGGATGTCGGCGTCAGGGTTGGCGACCATCATCGGGATGAAGACGCCATGATCCCAGCCGCGCTGTGCCTCTTCGCCGACGGCATGCCCTGCCGCGCGCAACAGGTCTGCCGCCGCCCGTGCCAAATCGACCGCCCCGGGTGCATCCCAACGCAAATGATAGGTGTGGTCGGGAAAGCCGTAATAGTCGAACAGCAACCCGGGTCGCTCGCCGACATGCACGGTCAGATCGGGCGTCTCCCAATGCCCCGATACCATCAGAATCGCACGCGGCCGTTCGGGCAGCGACGCGATCAACCCGGCAAGATACGCCTGCATCGGCCGCCACATCGGGTCGGGCGGGCCGCCATGCGGGTCCATGAAGAAGCACGGACCACCGCCATGCGGCACGAACAGCGTCGGAAGCGTCATGTCGCCAAGATCGCCGCACGCCGCCCCGTCCGCAATCGCTGTGGATCGAAACGCCGCGTTTCGCTTATGGGGCTTTCATGTCGCGCCTCACGGTCAACAACCAGCCGGTCGAATATCGGCTCGACCCCGCAACGCCGCTGCTATGGGCGCTGCGCGACGCATCCAACCTGACCGGCACCAAATACGGCTGCGGCACCGGCGATTGCGGTGCCTGCACCGTCGATATTGATGGTCGCGCGGTCTTGTCCTGCCGCGTTCCCATCGGGTCGATCGAGGGCAGCTACGTCACGACGATCGAAGGGCTGTCGCGCGAACGAAACCACCCGCTGCAACTCGCCTTCATCGCCGCCAACGTGCCGCAATGCGGCTTCTGCATACCCGGCATCATCATGGCGGCGTCGGTACTGCTAAAGCGCGACACCGACCCCGACGAAGCGGCGATCAAGGCGGCGATCCGCAACCTGTGCCGCTGCGGCATCTACCCCCGGCTGGTCGAGGCGATCCAGCGCGCCGCCCGCGCCGCGCGCGGTGAGGAAACGATCCCCGCGGGCGCCCGTCCCGGCATCGATCCCGCCGACGCCGCCCGCGTCGTCCCCGCGCTTGTGCCGCCGCCCGCGCGGTAGGAAAAACGGGTCCGCCACGGCCCAAGCTTTCGCAACGCTGACGAACCAATTCAGCTTCGGCACAGCGCCGGTGTGTCATTCCGACGTCATCATCGGGGCCGGCTCGTGCGCCGGCAGTGGAAGGACGAACGTTCGTCATGAAGAGCGTGATCAAGGCGTTGCTGGCTGCATCGATGCTGATGCCGGTTGCGGTGCAGGCGCAGGAGGTGGGCGAGCGCGGCCCTGGCGGTCCCGGCCGTCGTGGCGACTGGCAGGCGCCGGGTGGCCCGCGCCCCGACGGTGGTCGTCCGCCGCTGTCGGCCGAGGTCGGCGTGGATGCCCAGATTCGTACCGAGCGCCCGCAATGGCGCGGCGAGCGCCCCGGCGGCCCCGATGGCGGTCAGTGGCGCCGCGACCGCCCCGGCGGCCCGGACGGCCAAGGCCCTGCGCCCGGCCCGGATCGGCGCCCCGGCCCCGATGGGCAACGCCCCGACTGGCAGCGGCCGGATCGCCCCGATCCCGGCATGGAGCGCCGCCCCGACTGGCAGCGTCCAGGCCGGCCCGGACCGGGCATCGACCCGAGTCCCCGCCCCGACTGGAACCGCCCCGGACCGGATCGTGCCGATCAGGATCGCCGCGACCGCGAACAGCGCGACTGGCAGCGGCGTCAGGACATCGATCGGCGCTGGACCGAACAGCGCGGCTGGGATCAGGGATGGAACCAGCGTGGCCGCTTCGACCGGCGCAACGACTGGGGCCGTAATGATTGGGGCCGTAACGACTGGGATCGGGGCTGGCGCAACGACCGGCGCTACGACTGGGCGCGTGAGCGCGCGGCCAACCGCGGTGTCTTCCGCCTGCCGCGCTATTATGCGCCGTCGGGCTGGGGCTATGGCTACCGCCGCTTCTCGATCGGCATCTCGCTGGCGCCGCTGCTCTTCTCGCAGAGCTACTGGATCGACGATCCCTTCGTCTATCGCCTGCCCGAAGCCTACGGCCCGTATCGCTGGGTGCGCTATTACGACGACGCCTTGCTGGTCGACGTCCGCAGCGGGCTGGTGGTCGATGCGGTCTACGGCATCTTCTACTGATCGATCGGCAGGATGACGGGAGGCCCGGTGGCGACATCGGGCCTCTTGTCTTGTCCCTATCCCGACGGCATTTTCCCCACGCCATGTTCTTCCGCAAGAAAGCCGCCGCCCCCTCGCCCGCACGCCGCGACACGGGTCGCGCAGTCGCCACCCGCCTTGCCGCCAATCCGCAGGTGACGGCGGCCGAGGTGTCGGGCGTCGAGCTGTTCTACCACCTCGATTTTCTCGATGCCGCGCAATGCGACACGCTGATCGCGATGATCGACGCGGACCGCCGGCCGTCGTCGCTGCTATCCGACCGCCCCGAATCGGATTTTCGCACCAGCGAAAGCTGCGACATGAACCGCTATGCGCCAGAGGTGCAGCCGATCGACGAATCGATCGCCGACCTGCTCGGCCTGCCGCATGAGAAGGGCGAGACGATGCAGGGCCAGCGCTATGCGCCCGGCCAGCACTTCCGCGCGCACCACGATTACTTCCACGACACCGAAAGCTATTGGCCGCAGATCCAGGCGTCGGGTGGGCAGCGGACGTGGACCGCGATGATCTACCTCAACGACGTCGCCGAAGGCGGCGAAACCTGGTTCCCGCAGGCCGGCTTCAAGATCGCACCGCGCCGCGGGCTGCTGCTCGCCTGGAACAACATGAACCCGGACGGCACGCCCAACACGCTGACGCTGCACGAGGGCATGGATGTGGTGGAGGGCACGAAATATATCGTGACCAAGTGGTTCCGCGAAGGATCGTGGCTCAAGCGGGGATAAGGCTCCGGCCCGCCGAACACCCGCCCCCCATACTCCGTCACACCGGACTTGATCCGGGGTCCCGCTTCTTTTGCGCACACAGATCAGCAGAGCGATCCGCAGAGGATCGCCGCGATTAAAGGCTCAATAAACAAAAAAAACATCATGGCGAAGCCATGACGTCGGACGGTGCTCTGCACCAGCGGCCGCGCAGCATGCCTCGCACGCTGCGGTGGGAGCCGGGACGACCCGCGGCGAAATCGTTGCGGCTGCTTCCTTCCGGACCTGACCGGGTTGGCGACGACCACGTCCGCCCGACTCCCGCGGCGCATATGGCGGGGTCGGGCGGCAGGATCAAGTGGTCAGATCAGCGCCATACGCGGAAGCAGCGCCGCACCGGTCCGTAATAGCCCGGCTGCAACCGGCAGACGACGCGGCTGCGGCCGTAGCCATAACCGGGACGACCCCAGCCCGGCCCGCGATCCCAGCCGGGACCACGATCCCAACCGCGGTGGCGACCCGGCCCACGATCCCAACCCGGACCGCGACCCCAACCGGGTCCGCGATCCCAGCCCGGTCCGCCACGCGGGCCATGCCAGCCGTGCGGCCCAGGAGCGGCCTCGGCCGGGGCGGCGGCGACGACGGTGCCCGCGGCGAGCGCGGCGGCACCGAATAGAGCGACAAGCTTCATGATCGAACACTCCCTCTCATGAACCCGCCAAAGCGGGCATGAGAGTACAATCGCCGATCCGCGATGCACGATCCCTGAACCCGTCGTTGTCCAACCGTCAGGAAAGACGGGAGCATTTTGGTGGGAGCAACGATGAGATTCGCAGCGCTTCCTCATCCGTCATCCCGGACTTGATCCGGGGTGACGGTGGAATCTACACCCCTACCCCGGCACCCGCACCGTCAGCCCGTCGAGCGCCGCACTTAACCGGATCTGGCACGCCAGCCGGCTGGTCCGCGTCGCCTGCGGCACCATGTCGAGCAGGTCTTCCTCCTCCTCCCGCGGCCGCGTCAGGCGACCCGCATCCTCGGCCGCGACGATCACGTGGCACGTTGCGCAGGCCATATCGCCATCGCACGTCCCCTCCAGCGGCTGCCCGTCCGCCTGCGCCACATCGAGCAGCCGCGCGCCCTCGACGCCCCGTGCCTCGCGCACGCTGCCGTCCGCCCCGATGAACCGCACCCGGATCATGCCGCCCCCTGCGCCCGCGCCGCCGCGGCGATCGCCTCCAGCGCCTGCTCCAATTCAACCTCAGTCGTGTAGCGCCCCCAGCCCAGCCGGACGCTCGACCGCGCCTGCGTTTCGCTCAGCCCCAGCGCGCGCAGCACATGGCTCGACCGCCCCGATCCGCTCGCGCACGCCGACCCCGCCGAAAAGGCGATGTCGCGACAATCGGACATCAACCGCGCCACATCCAGCCCGTCGCACCGTACGTTGAGATTGCCGCGATAGCGCGGCTCGACCGTACCGTTGATCGTCCACCCGCGCAGCCGCTCGACCGCTCGGCCCCACAATCGCTCGACATGCGCTGCGTCTGCGTCCCACCGCTCCGCCATCAGTCGCGCTGCCACCCCGAAGCCGACGCAGAGCGCGGGCGACAGCGTGCCCGATCGCCCGCCCTCCTGGTCGCCACCGTGCAGCAGTGGCGCCAGCGTGACGCCATCGCGCACCCACAGCGCGCCGATCCCCTTCGGTCCGTAGATCTTGTGCGCCGACACCGCGACCAGATCGACATGTTCCGGAATCGCCACGCGACCATAGCCCTGCACCGCGTCGCACAGCATCAGCGCAGACCCGGCATGCGCCCGCGCGGCGAGCTCGGCGATCGGTTGCACCACCCCGATCTCATTGTTGACGAGCATCGCCGCGACCAGCCCACCCTCGGCCGACACGTCCGCCGCTGCGACCAGTCCGCCCTCACCGACGCCTAATACGGAGGCCGACCGCCCCGACGCCCGCACCGTATCGAGCACAGCGGCATGTTCCGTCGCCAGCGTGACGATCGCCCCCTGCGTTCCCTTGATCGCCCAGTTGAGCGCCTCGGTCGCTCCGCTGGTGAACACCACGCGCCCGCCCGGCGGCAGCAGCGCCGCGACCTGCGCGCGCGCCACCTCGACCGCCGCCTTGGCGGCCCGGCCGGGACGGTGCGGCGAATGCGGGTTCGCGTGCTGATCCGCCAGCCACGGCAGCATCGCCGCGAGCGCTTCCGGCGCGAGCGGCGTCGTCGCCTGATAATCGACGTAGATCACGGCGCCCGCCGCATCTGCTTCGCCATGGCGCGCCAGGCGGCGATGAACGCGTCCACCTCCGCCTCGGTCGTCGTGCGGCCGAAGCTCACCCGGATCACCTCGCGCCCCGCGTCCGCGCTCCAGCCCATCGCGGCGAGCACATGGCTCGGCTTCATGCTCCCGCTCGAACAGGCACTGCCCGCCGAGACTGCAAAGCCGGCGCTGTCGAGCAGGATCAATTGCGCCGCCGCCGCGGATCCGCGCAACCGATACGAACCGATCGCCGGATGCCGCAGCGCGCCTTCCGCGACCACCTCACCGCCCGAGCGCCGGATCGCATCGTCCAGCTTCGCCCGCAGCGCGCCATGATCCGGCTCCGGCTCGGCCAGCGCGGCGGCATAGCCCAGCACCCCCGGCAAATTTTCGGTGCCGGGCCGGTAGCCCCGCTCCTGCCCGCCGCTCGGATGCAGCAACGCCAGATCGCGCACCAGCAGCGCCCCCACACCCGGCGGCCCGCCGCGCTTGTGCGCCGACAGTGCAATCATATCGGCAAGGTCGGCCAATTCCACCGACGCGGGCATCTGCGCCGCATCGACGAGCAACCATCCCCCCGCCGCATGCACACGCTCGGCGATCGCCGCCAGCGGCTGGCGCACCCCCGTCTCGCTGTTCGCCCATTGCACGCAGACCAGCGCCGACCCCGCCGCCACCATCGCCTCCAGCGCCGCAAGATCGACCAGCCCGTCGCGGCCCACCGGCACCACACCCGCATCGCCCCCGGCCCTCAGCGCGGCATCATGCTCCACCGCGGTCATCAGCCGCCGCGGCGCGGTCGTCCGCCCCAGGGCGATGCCGAGCGACTCGCTCGCCCCGCTGGTCAGGATCGTCTCACCCCGCCAGCCATGCGCCGCCGCGATCGCGCGCCGCGCCTCCTCCAGCGCCGCGCGCGCCGCGCGCCCTTCGCGATGCGGCGACGACGGATTGGCCCATAGATCGACCCCCTTCGCCACAGCCGCCCGCGCCGCGGCAGTCATCGGCGTCGTCGCGGCATGATCCAGGTAGAGACGGTCGGGCAGGATTCGTTCCAATTGCGAAAACGGGTGTGCGGCCTATATAGCGCGCAACATTCTGCGCATACCCGCGCGCCCCTTATCTGTGGCGAGACCCATGCCCGAAGTCATCTTTCCCGGCCCCGAAGGCCGCCTCGAAGGGCGTTTCGCCCCCGCTCCCCGTCCCCGCGCACCGGTCGCGATGATCCTGCACCCGCACCCCAGCGCGGGCGGCACGATGAACAACCGGCTGGTGCAGGAGCTCTACAAGACGTTCCAGCGCCGCGGCTTCGCGACTCTGCGCTTCAACTTCCGCGGCGTCGGCAAGAGCCAGGGTACGTTCGACAATGGCGTCGGCGAACTCAGCGACGCGGCGAGCGCGCTCGACTGGGTGCAGAGCTTCCACCCCGAAGCCTCGACCACCTGGATCGCGGGCGTCAGCTTCGGCGCGTGGATCGGCATGCAGCTGCTGATGCGCCGCCCCGAAATTCGCGGCTTCATCTCGGTCGCGCCGCCGGCGAACATGTACGATTTCAGCTTCCTCGCCCCCTGCCCCTCGTCGGGCATCATCATCCAGGGCGAAGCCGACGAGGTCGCGACGCCTGGCGCGACGCAGAAGCTGGTCGACAAGCTGCGCACGCAGAAGCACATCACCATCCACCACGACACGATCCCGAAGGCGAACCACTTCTTCGAGAACGAGACGCCCGAACTGATGCGCTCGGTCGACAATTATCTGGATATGCGGCTGGACCCCAATTCGCCGATCCGGTGAGGCTGGCGGCAGCGGAATAGCGGCACGCTAATCCGCGTCTCGGCCGCCAGCCCGGCCAGCGGGGCGCAGCCCCGACTGACGGCATAGGCTTCGCCTATGCCGGGCAACCAGCGGTTCCCAAATTCCTCCCCCGCCAGGGGGAGGTGGCACGCCGAAGGCGTGACGGAGGGGGAGGATACGGCGCCCCTATCCATCGCCGCGGCACCGGGCGTACCGCCGCCACGAGGCTCTGAAATTCCGAGCACAGGGCGTCCCCGGAAACGCCCCATCCACCATTCGCTGCGCGAACGCTCCCCCTCCCCCGCTAAAGCGAGGGAGGACCTACAACATCACATCTGCCAGATCAGCACATTCCCCAGCAGCACGGCAGACATCACCAACAGCAGCACCGCCTTCTTCCGGTCGCCGCCCCGCGCCAGCAGCGCGCCGCCGCCGATCAGGCAGGCGAAGCACCCCAGCATCGCGATCGCCGGTGCGGCACGCGCGACCGATCCCAGCGGTCCGTCCATCAGAACGGCAGCTTGAAGCCCGGCGGCAACGGCAGGCCGCTCGTCATCTTCGACATTTCGGCGCCCGATGCCGCATCCGCCTTGGCCCGCGCATCGTTGAACGCGGCGGCGAGCAGGTCTTCCAGCATCTGCTTCTCGCTCACCTCGATCAGCGAATCGTCGATCGCGATACCGATGATCCGGCCCTTGGCGGTCGCCTTCACCTTTACCAGGCCGCCGCCCGACACGCCCTCGACCTCGATCGTGTCGAGCTGGTCCTGCGCCTTTTGCAGTTCGCTCTGGACGTTCTGCGCCATCGCGAGGATTTCATCGAGGTTCTTCATGCCACACTCCGTTTACCGGGCCAGGTTTCCAGCTCCGCGTCGGGAAACGCCGCCAACGCCGCCTGCACCAGCGGGGTCGCCAGGATCGCCTGTCGCGTCGCTTCTTCCTCGGCCTTGTCCTTCTCGCGCAAGGTAGGCGCGCCGGGCGCATCCTCCAAGGCTATCTTCCAGACCTGCCCGGTCGCGCGCTTCAGCGCATCGGCCGCATCGCGCAGCGTATCCGCCGACATCGGCCGCGATCCGCTGAGGATCAGTTCGGGCGGTTCGTACCGCACGACGCGCGCGCCATAGCCCAATTGGGCGGCGACGGCGTGATGCCCCTTGTCCTCCAGCATCGCGACCAACGCCTCGAAGTCCGCCGGCATGGCTGGCTTTTCATCGATGGCCGCAACCGGCGCAGGCGCCGGGGCCGCCGCCGGGGCGGACGCGGGCGCAGCGCCACCAATCTTGCCGCTCGCGATCTGCTTCGCCAACTCGCCCGGATCAGGCAGGCTGGACGCATGGATGACGCGCAGCAGCGCCATCTCGGCCGCCTCGATCGGCAGCACCGCCTTGGCGACCTCGTCATGCCCCTTCAGCATCAGCTGCCACAGCCGGTGCAGCGCTGGGAAAGAGAGGCTCGCCGCCCATTCGCTCCGCGCCTGCCGCTCCTCGACCGGCTGCGCCGGGTCCTCCGCTGTACCGACCTTGGCCAGCGTGATGCCGTGTACCGTCTCCAGCAACGCACGCAGCACCGATTGCGGATCGACGCCATAGTCATATTGCCGCCGCAGGCTGGCGAGCGCACCCGCCGCATCGCCGGCCAGCAGCAACGCCATCAGGTCGCGCACCGCGCCGCGATCGGACAGGCCCAGCATCTGCCGCACCGCCGCCGCGGTCACGCCGCCACCTTCCAGGCCAGCATGCGCGATCGCCTGGTCCAGGATCGACAGGCCGTCGCGCGCCGACCCCTCCGCCGCGCGCGCAATCAGCATCAGCGCTTCCGACTCCGCCTCGACGCCCTCTTCGCGACAGACGAAGGCGAAATGCTCGGCCAGCTGCTCCGCCGAAATGCGGCGCAGGTCGAACCGCTGGCAGCGCGACAGCACCGTGATCGGCACCTTGTTCACTTCCGTGGTGGCGAACAGGAATTTGACGTGCGCAGGCGGCTCTTCCAGCGTCTTCAGCAGCGCGTTGAACGCGTTCTTCGACAGCATGTGGACTTCGTCGACGATGTAGATCTTGTAGCGCGCGCTGACCGCGGCATAGCGCGCCGCATCGATGATCTCGCGCACGTCGTCGACGCCGGTGTGGCTGGCGGCGTCCATCTCGATCACGTCGATGTGGCGCCCCTCGGCGATCGCGCGGCACGGCTCGCACACCCCGCACGGATTGATCGTCGGCCCACCCTGCCCATCCGGTCCGACGCAGTTCAGCGCCTTGGCGATCAGCCGCGCGGTCGACGTCTTGCCGACCCCGCGCACCCCGGTCATCAGAAACGCATGCGCCAGCCGGTCGCGCTTGATCGCATTGCCCAGCGTTGTCACCATCGCATCCTGCCCGATCAGCTCGGAAAAGGTCTGCGGACGATATTTGCGCGCGAGCACGCGGTAGGGATTCGCCTTCGCAGGCTGGGGCGGTTCGCCAAGGTCAAAGGAATCAGCCATCACGTTCCTCTATAGGAGCGCAAGGGGTTGGTGTCGAAGGGCGGACGCTGGTGCAGACGCCTGCCGCCGCGTAGACTCGCGCGATGTCACTCGCGGCCCATCTGCTCAACGCCTTCGCGTCCACGTTGCTCATCGCGCTCGTCACCCGGCTGGTGCTCGGCCGGTTGGCCCCGCGCCTGCCCGCGGCATTCGGCGGCTTCATGCTCGCGTTCGGCTACGCCATCGCGCGCTACACTGGCAATGCGCCGTTCGGGGGCGAGACGGATGCGCTGGTGATGCGCGGCATTGGCACGCTCGCCGGGTTTACCGTCCTGTGGCTCTGGTGGTTCCGCAGGCGCCCCGCCACCGCCTGATGTTTGCGGCCGCTCTCGGTCTGCCCTAAGGGAGACGTCGCGCGCGGCCCGCGCCCCCTTCGGAAAATCCTGCTCCCATGTCCCCCGTTCTCGGCGTTACCCACTCGATTCTCGGCCAGCCCTGGCATTGGCGCAGCCTCGCCGCCGACGGGCGTGAGGGCTTCGGCACCGACGATCTGGTGACGCAGCTCCTTCTGGCCCGCGGTGCCCCGCGCGAGGCGCTGGAGCAGCATCGCGCACCCTCGATCCGCGCCTTCATGCCCGACCCCTCGGTCTTCCGCGACATGGATCGTGCCGCCGTCCGCCTCGCCGACGCGGTCGAAGCCCGTGAGAGCATCGCCGTTTTCGGCGATTATGACGTCGACGGCGCCACCTCCGCCGCCCTTCTCATCCTCGTCCTGCGCGACCTCGGGATCGAGGCGCGCGCCTACATCCCCGACCGCCTGCTCGAAGGCTATGGCCCGTCGGGCGACGCGCTCGTCCGCCTGGCCCACGAAGGCGCCTCGCTGATCGTCACCGTCGATTGCGGCGCGCAGGCGTTCGACGCGCTCGCCATGGCGCACGCCCACCCGGTCGACGTCGTCGTCGTCGACCATCACAAATGCGCCGCCGCCCTCCCCCGCGCGCATGCTCTGGTCAATCCCAACCGGCTCGACGAGGACGAAGGCGCCGCGCACGGCCACCTCGCCGCCGTCGGCGTCTGCTTCCTGCTCGCCGCCGCGTTGATCCGCGAGCTGCGCCGCCGTGGTTTCTTCGCGAGCCGCCTCGAACCCAGACTGATCGATCATCTCGATATCGTCGCGCTCGGCACCGTCGCCGACGTCGCGCAATTGCGTGGCCTCAACCGCGCCTTCGTCGCGCAGGGGCTGAAGGTGATGGCACAGCGCCGCAACATCGGCCTCGACGCGCTGATCCAGGCGTCTCGCCTCACCCGCGCGCCGACGTGCAGCGACCTCGGCTTCGCATTGGGCCCCCGAATCAACGCCGGTGGCCGCGTCGGCCGGGCCGACCTCGGCGTACGCCTGCTCACCACGCAAGACCCCGCCGAAGCGCGCACGATCGCCGAGGAACTCGACCGCCTCAACGACGAGCGCCGCCTGATCGAAAGCGGCGTGCAGGAAGCCGCCGACGCGATGATCGCGAGCGACCGCGCGGTCGCCGTCGTCGCGGGCGAAGGCTGGCACCCCGGCGTCATCGGCATCGTCGCCGGGCGATTGAAGGAAAAGCTCGGCCGCCCCGCGATCGTCATCGCGATCGACGAACATGGCGTCGGCAAGGGTTCTGGCCGGTCGATCGCCGGCGTCGACTTGGGCGCCGCGGTACTCGCTGCCAAAGAACACGGCCTGCTCGTCGCTGGCGGTGGCCATGCGATGGCCGCAGGCCTCACCATCGCCGCCGATCAAGTCGCGGCCTTTACCGCCTTCCTCGAAGACCGCCTCGCCGCCGCCGTCACCCGTGCGATCGGCGAGCGTGCGCTGCTGGTCGACGCCGTGCTCGCCCCCGGCGGCGTCAATCCGGCACTGGTCGATTCGCTCGATGTCGGCGGTCCCTATGGCATGGGCTGGCCCGCGCCGCGCATCGCCGCCGGCCCGGTCCGCATCATCAAGGCCGACGTGGTCGGCAACGGCCACGTCCGCGCCATCGTCGCGGGCGACGACGGCCGCAGTTTCAAGGCGGTCGCCTTCCGCGCCGCCGACAGCGCGTTGGGGCAGGCGCTGCTCGCCGCCGCCCCGCACCGTCGCCTGTGGCTCGCCGGCCGCGCCAAGATCGACGATTGGGGCAGCCGCCCCGCCGCCGAACTGCATCTGGAAGACGCCGCCTGGGCCGATTGACGAAAAGAGGCTTGACCGACGGCCCCGCCTCCCCTAACCGCCCCCAACGCCTTCACGGCCCCTTCGTCTAGCGGTTAGGACGCGGCCCTTTCACGGCTGAAACACGGGTTCGATTCCCGTAGGGGTCACCATTCCAGCGATAAGTCGCGGAGTTTGACGGAAAACGGCGGATATCAACGCTTCATTAGGTGCCCGATGCTACGAAAGGGTGCTACGAATGGGGCGTCGAATGAGTCACTCGCACAAGCGCGCGAACTCGCGAAATGCATGGTTCCGGATGGATGTCCCCAAAGACATTCGTCATCTTGCCGGCAAGACGTCCTGGCAGCATTCCTTGCACACCGCAGAGCCCAACCTCGCCGCACAGCGCCGCGCTGCCTGGAGCGCCCACTACAAGGGCGAGGTGATCCGGCTGCGGATGCTTGCGGCGCATGAGGCACAACAATCCACCGACGCGCTCGTCGATCAGGCCTTCAATAAGCTGGCTCAATTCACCTGCTCGATGGATTTGGCCATCGCCGGCGAATTGCAGAAGCTCGCATCTATCGTCCGGTCGTCGTGGAGCAATGCTCATGCTCGAGCCGTGGAACGGCAGCATCTCGGCGAGGCCTGGACCAGCCTGCTCGACCCGGAACCAGCGTCGATCCCGTCGATCGACGACGATGAGGAGCGCCGCCGGTTCCAAGTGCGCGCCGAAATCCTCGAAAGCAACGCTGCGACCAGCGGTATCGTCTACCAGGAACTCGCTCGCGAGTTACTCTCGCGCGGCGTGTACGAACCGCTGTACTTCGCCATCAGCTACCTGCCCTATCTGGTCCCGGCCATCGATCTCTCCACCAAGGCTGCCTACGACCGCGTCGCGCATGCATATCTAACGCGCTTGGCCGAGCATGCGTTCGGGTCCTGGCCGATCGGCATCCGTGAAGCGCTTCGCCCCGTCGTCACGTCAACTACGAACGGCGTTGCCGCGCCAGCAATAGCGGCGACGCCACCGGCGTTTTCCGCAGCACCACCCTGCCCTACCCCGGCGCATCATCACACGTTGTCCGAAGCCTTCAGTCTCTGGCGTAGGCGCAAGCGGATCACCGGCAAGGACAAGACCGGCGACGAGTTCGCCAAGGCGATCGCGCGCTTCGAGGAACTGACCGGCACCAGCATGGTCGAAGCGATCACGCCAGCGATGGTGCGGACGTTCATCTCGCTGGTCGAGCAACTGCCGTTCCGCCCGAAGAGAGCCGTCAGCGTGCTGCCGCTGAGCGAGCAGATCGCAGTGGGGCATGCAAAAGCGTTGCCGACGCTGTCGCCACCGACCGTCGGCAAGCAGCTAACCGCCCTCCGAGCGATCCTGAGCGTGGCCAAGGATGCAGAGTGGATTACCGGCAATCCAGCGCGAGGCATCTCCGTCGAGGGAGCCGCCTGGGAGGGTGACGAACGCGACCACTTCTCGGATGAGGACATGCAGCGGATCTATGCCTCGCCGCTGATGACCGATCCCGATGCCTGCGACGACACGATGTTCTGGATCCTGTTCTTGGCACCGTTCCATGGCTCGCGCCCAGGCGAGCATTGCAAGCTCAAGCCGAGCGAGATCGTGCAGGACGATGGCGAATGGGTCATGCGGTTCCGCCGCGACCGCCGCATCCGCCCCACCGCTGCCACAAACAATGAAACGCGCCCGCGGCGACAGAAGACACGCAGCTCGGTCCGCGATGTGCCGATCCACTGGATCCTGCTCGAAGCGGGCTTTGTTGATTTCGCACGGCGGCAGCGGGATCGTGGCGCGGAGTGGCTGTTCGACGATCTCGAGGCCGACAAGTATGGTGACCGATACAAGTACCTGTCACGCCGGATCAACGACGCTTTGCGCAAGCTCGGCATCCATGAACCCGATAAGTCCTTTTACTCCACACGCCATACCATGAAGCGTGAGGGGAGGCGGCTCAGGATCGACCACCAAAGCCTCGACCAACTTGCCGGCCATGCTCCGGTGTCGGTGGGGGGCCGCTACGGACAAGGGTCATCCACCGAAACGCTGAAGGCCGACCTCGATCGCCTGGAGTTTCGAAGTGTAGCGTGGGACGACGTCGTAGCCTGTGCCCAGAAACGCCTCATCCGCCTGGGTATCACCAAAGGTGGCGCTTTAATTCAGAACTAATTTTTCAGCCGGCAATTTGGCAGCTTGACCGAGGCTATTGCATCATGCGCACGCTGTCGAGTCACGATGTCTGGATTGGAACGCGCCAGTGAACCAGACTGGCGGCGGCCATTGTGCTCTTGTCGAACAGCACAGTCAGTAACCATGACCCGGCCTGACAAATTGCCCGCGATGACCATGTGAGCGTCGGCAAATGTCGACAGCCCCACGATATGGTTGGCGGCGATGCCGTGGTACATGTGCTTAATGACGAAAAGCGGTGCATGGATCAAGCAACGCTTAATACGCGAAGGCCTCTCCACCGCTTGAAGCCGACAATCCCGATCTGGCAGATGCTGCTCACCTGCGAGCAGGACGTCTCGACGTCGACGACGACGAAATCGGGTGCGTCGATGCCGCCGGCCTGCTCCGTCACGAGACTTCCCGTCACGCCGGTCATCGCGTGTCTGCCAGGCTGCGGAAGGTGATCGACCAGCGCGGTCGTTCCATCGGTGCGATGCTATGCTCCCATTCGTGTCGTGCGGGGCCGGTCATGTGATAGCCACCGCGCGGGTCGAGCGGCACCAATACGCGCTCGAACCCGTCGCTGCGCCGGCGCCGGAAGCGCATGGTGGCAGGCTCGCCGAGCGACAGGCCGACGACATGGCCGTAGATCGGCCGGTCGCGATGCCAGCCAATCCCCGCGCCCGGATCGTAGCGGATCAGCAGCGCCTGGATCAGCGCTGCCGGTGCCAGCCCGGCGAACCCGGCCGCGCGGTCGCGGATGGGGAGCAGCCAGTCCGGCATCGGCGGGGCGTCCTTGGGGCGGCCTATCTCGAAATCGTAGCTCCAGCCGAAGGATGTCGTCAGCCGCTTGCCCGTCCAGCCCTGGAACCGGAACGGCGCGAGATCGGTGGCATCGATCCGTTCGATCAGCAGGCGCTCCTCCTCCGCACTGATCAGCGCCGCGCGCTGTGCGAGACCCGGCAGTAGCGGCGTGTCGAACAGGTCCAGCATCATGCCACCGCCTCGACAAAGATCGGCAGTTCGTCGGCGGCATCGGTCGTCACCTCGGCGAAGTTGGACACCGTCACGCCGACCAGCCGGATACCTTTTTGCGTCGGCAGCACCGACCGAATCAGCGCCAGCGCGGCGCCGTGCAGCGCGTCGCGGCTGACGACCGCCACGGGCTGGCTGCGGCGCCGGGTGATCTGGTGGAAGTCGGCATATTTCACCTTCACCGTCACCGTCCGGCCGAACGCCTGCCGGCGCTCGCACCACGACCACACGTCGTCGGCCATCCTGAGCACGCCCGCCTCAATCTCCGCTGCCTCCGTCAGGTCGCGGTCGAAGGTCGTCTCCGATCCGGACGACTTGCGCACCCGGTTGGGATTGACCGGGCGGTCGTCCTGCCCGCGCGCGATGGCATGATACCATTCGGCGGCGCTGCCGAAATGCTGCTGCAGGAACGCCAGCGACTTCGCCTTGAGGTCGGCGCCCGTCTCAATTCCCAGCCGCTTCATCTTCTCCGCCGTCACCGGCCCGACCCCGTGGAAGCGGCTGACCGGCAGCGTTTCGACCCAGGCGGCGCCCATGTCCGGCGTCACCGCGAACTGTCCGTTGGGCTTGCGATGGTCGGAGGCGAGCTTGGCGAGGAACTTGTTGTACGAAACACCCGCCGACGCGGTCAGCCCGGTTTCGGCGAGAATGTCGGCGCGGATCGCCTTGGCGGTCAGCCAGGCGGTCTCCAGCCCGCGCTTGTTCGCGGTGACGTCGAGATACGCCTCGTCGAGCGACAGTGGCTGGATCAGGTCGGTGTAGCGCGCGAACACCTCATGGATCTGGCGCGATACGTCGCGATAGACCTCGAAGCGCGGCGGGACGAAGACGAGGTCGGGGCAGCAGCGCAACGCCGTGACGGAGGGCAAAGCAGAGCGAACGCCGAACGTGCGCGCCTCGTAGCTGGCCGCCGCCACCACGCCCCGTGCGGCGGCATGACCGACCGCGACCGGCTTGCCGCGCAAGGACGGATCATCGCGCTGCTCCACCGACGCGAAGAAGGCGTCCATGTCGACGTGGATGATCTTGCGCACCGCCATGGCGCCTTCTACCGCAGTCGGAACGGAATGAGAACATCCTGTTGGGGACGCTGGGGAATATGCACCGGCGCGCGCTCCGGCTTGACCATGGGCCCGCCCCGCCCAACCTGTACCCCTGCAGAGGAGAAGCACGATGGTTGAGGCACGGTGGAACGGCGCGGTGATTGCGAGGAGCGACGATACCGTGGTGGTCGAAGGCAACCACTATTTCCCAGCGAATTCGGTCGACCAGTCGGTGCTCCGGTCTAGCGCCACGACGTCGGTCTGCCCGTGGAAGGGCACGGCGCATTACTACAGCCTCGACGTCGATGGTGCGACGAATGCCGACGCCGTCTGGTACTATCCCGACCCGAAGCCAAAGGCTGAGGCAATCCGAGACCGGGTCGCCTTCTGGAAAGGCGTGACGGTCAGCTGACGCCCATCAGCTGCGACGGATATGCCGTCAGCAGCCCCACCGTCTCCTGGACGAGCGCAGTCAGCCAGCGTTGCTGATCCTCGGCCAGCAGGATGACCGGCATCGCCTTCGGGTGCTTGGGCGCGACCAGCGGGTTGGGCTCGGTCGTGCAGAAGGCGTAGACGCGGTCGTGGTCCTGGTCGAACTTCCACAGCCCGGCGAAACACGGCGTCTGCTGATCCGCGACGGTGAACCACCAATTGGTGTCGCCGGGCCCCTGCCGGTCGGCAGCAGCCTTCGGCTCGGCGAAGCGGGTGAAGGGCACGAGGCAGCGGTGCTCGGCCTTGAGCAGCCACGGCTTCCACATGTTGCTCTGCATGTTCCGCGCGTTGGTCCACCAGTCGTAGAGGAAGGGCATCTCGCCCTCCCGCGCCGGTCGCTTGCGCGGTTTGCGGGTCGGAAAGCCCCAGCGCATCGTGCTCAGCACGCGGCTCCCGCCCTCCTGCCGCACGACGAAGCCGGGCTTGTGGATCGGCGTGGAAAAGGGACCCCGTTAGCGGGGTGATCGGCGTCGAAAAGGGACCCCTCATCCTGGTGTTCTAGGCTGTTCGCTTGGCGGTGTGTCAGGCGGCGAGATCGGGATG